>DASXQK010000090.1:0-10453 GCA_036493015.1 Dongiaceae bacterium
CGCCGCCAGGGCGCATCGGCCGACTTGTAGACGATATGGCGCAGATCGTTGAGGCGCCCGGGATTGGTCGGCTTGCCGCTGGCGATCCAGCGTTCACGCGATTGGCCGCCCTTCCACATGCGGGTGGTGAACCCCAGCACCTCGACCTTGACCCCGCAGCGCTCCAGCGTGCGGGCCAGAATATCGGCGCTCATGGCCGCGACCGTGATCGGCCGGCCACGCATGGAGCCGGAATTGTCGATCAGCAGAGTCACCACCGTGTCGCGGAATTCGGTATCGCGCTCGCGTTTGTAGGAGAGCGGCATCTCGGGATTGACCACGACGCGCGGCAGGCGGGCGCTATCCAGCAGCCCTTCCTCGAGATCGAATTCCCAGCTGCGATTCTGCTTGGCGAGCAGGCGGCGCTGCAGGCGGTTGGCGAGCTTGCCGACCACGGTCTGCAGATGGATCAGCTGCTGGTCGAGCAGCTGGCGCAGCCTGGCCAGCTCGTCGGCATCGCAAAGATCGGCTGCCTCCACCACCTCGTCATATTCCTCGGTGAAGGCACGATAGGTGGGCTCGTTCTGGCCGCGCCTGCGCGGATCGGTTTCCGGCGGCCGGCCGGGCCGGTTCGGGCTGTCCTCGCCGCCCTCGCCCCGCATTTCGGCTTCGCTGTCGGCGGCATCGCTCTCGCCGGCATCGTCCTGGCCTTCCTCGCCTTCGCTGCCTTCCATCTCGGCGGCATCGGCGGAATCCTTTTCCCCGCCTTCGCCCTTCGCCTCGTTGGGGTCGTCCTGTTTGTCTTCGTTATCCTGCTGGTCGTTCTCTTCGGCGTTCAGATCCTCGGCGCTGAGATCGAGGTCGAGATCGTTCAGCAGGCGGCGCGTCGCCTTGGCATAGGCGCGCTGGTCATGCATCACCTTGACGAGTTCGGCCAGGTCGGCACGGGCGGCCTCACCCAGCTCGTCCTGCCACAACTCGACGATGCGCTTGGCGCTGGCCGGGGGCGGCGCCCCGGTCATGGCTTCGCGCGCCAGCAGCCGCAGCGCCTCGCCCAGCGGCGCGTGGGTGCGGTCGGCGACGCGGGTATAGCCGCGCTGGCGGCAATGATCGTCCAGTGCTGCTTCCAGATTGGCCGCCACCCCCTTCATCCGGGTGGCGCCGATCGCCTCGATGCGCGCCGTCTCGATCGCCTCGAAGGCCTCGCGGGCTGTCTCGTTCTTGGGAAGCTCGCGGGCATGCAGCTTGCTGTCATGAAAGCGCAGGCGCAGCGCGAGCGCATCCGCAGCACCGCGCGTCAGCGCCACGTCCTCGGCCGGCAGATCGCGGGCCGGCAGCGGCAGCCTTGCTTCTTCGCCGGCAATACCCGGCTGGCCCGGCGCAAAGGTGACGTTGAGGGCAGGCCGGCGCGAAATCGCCCGCATCGCGGCACCCGTGACGCGGCGAAACTCGTCGACGCGGCTTTCGCGCCCGCTCATGGCTTCCCGCTCATCCCCGGCCTTGGGGCTTTCGCCCTAGACCAGGGTAGCGCGGCCGGCGCCCAGCTTCAGCTCGGTGCCGAAACAGCGCTGGTAGTATTCCGCCACCGTCGGCCGTTCCAGCTCGTCGCATTTGTTGAGGAACGTGACGCGGAAGGCAAAGGCGATATCGTTGAAGATCCGCGCATTGTCCGCCCAGGTCATCACCGTGCGCGGCGACATGACGGTGGAGATGTCGCCATTCATGAAGCCGGCGCGGGTCAGATCGGCCAGCCGCACCATGGCATCGACGCTCTTGCGGCCGGCGTCATTGTCGTAGCTGGGCGACTTCGCCAGCACGATCTTCATCTCGTCCTCGTGCGGCAGATAGTTCAGCGTGGTCACGATGTTCCAGCGATCCATCTGGCCCTGGTTGATCTGCTGGGTGCCGTGGTAGAGGCCGGTGGTGTCGCCCAGGCCCACCGTGTTCGCCGTGGCGAACAGGCGGAAAGCAGGATGCGGGCGGATGACGCGGTTGACGTCCAGCAGCGTCAGCTTGCCCTCGACCTCCAGCACGCGCTGGATGACGAACATCACGTCGGGGCGGCCGGCATCGTATTCGTCGAAGACGAGCGCGGTTGCGCGCTGGAGCGCCCAGGGCAGCAGGCCCTCGCGGAACTCGGTCACCTGCTTGCCGTCGCGCAGGACGATGGCGTCCTTGCCCACCAGATCGATGCGGCTGATGTGGCTATCGAGATTGACGCGAATGCACGGCCAGTTCAGGCGCGCGGCGACCTGTTCGATATGGGTCGATTTCCCCGTGCCGTGATAGCCCTGGATGATGACGCGGCGGTTATAGGCAAAGCCGGCCAGGACCGCGAGCGTGGTGTCATGATCGAAGCGATAGGCTTCGTCGAGATCGGGCACATGCTCGGCCGGATGGCTGAACGCGGGAACCTGCATCTCGCAATCGATGCCGAAGGTCTGGGCAACGGAAATCGTGATATCCGGCACCGAACCATTGGCTGCCGGTGTGGGCGTGGGGGCAGGCATATCTACTGCTTTCGGTTAGAGGGAGTGCAGGGTCTATCAGACCAGAACACTGCTTTTCAACGTGCTATAGGCCAAATTAATAACTTTCAAGCGTTCTTCGGCGGCCTTATCCCCGCCATTGGCATCGGGATGAAGCGCCTTGGCCAGGGTCTTGTAGCGTTTTTTTATCTGTTCCACCGTGGATCCGGGCGCCAGATCCAGTTCGGCCAGGGCCAGATCGGTTTTGCTCTTGGGCGCCGGCGGGGCGGGTGGGCGCCGCTCGCCGAAGGGGTCGATATCTTCGGGAATGAAGTCACTGCCGAAGATCCGCTTATGGACGCCCCAGCGCCCGAGCGGCCATGTGGGCCGGTCCCAGACGGTGTCGATGCGAAGCTGCCGTTCAATCTGCTCCGGGTTCATGCCGGCGTAAAAGTTCCAGGCGCGGTTGTAGTCGCGCACATGGTCGAGGCAGAACCAGAAATATTCGTTGAGGCGGTCGCGCGCCTTGGGTGCGCGATAGAGGCCCTCGGCACGGCAGCCGGCGTGATCGCATAACTGCACGTTGCCGGCAGTCTCGGTCCGCTCGAAACCCGTATCGATCTGTGAGTTTACGCGACGCATGGCCTAAGTATGGGGAGGCGGATCGAAACTAACAAGCTTGCCAAACTGCCTTGTTTAATCAATGTTTACCGGGGTTTGCGATCGCTTGCGGCAACCAGCGCCACGCCGGCAAGAATCAGGGCAAAACCGCCGATCAGAGTTGCATCGATGCGTTCGCCCAGCACGATAGCCGAAGCGGCAATCCCCATGGCCGGAACCGCGAGGAAAGAGAGCGAGCTGGTGACGGCCGGCAGCGCGCGGGCGATGGCAACCGACGCCCAGAAACAGAAGCCGATGCAGACCGGGCCGTTATAGGCCAGGATCGCCGCTGTTTTGAAGGTCGCCGGAATGTCCAGCCAGCCTTCGCTCGCCCATCCCGCACTCGTCAATAGCAGGCCGGCAAGCAGCAATTGCCAGGGGGCCAGCTGCAGGGGTGTCAGATGCCAGGGCCTGCCGCGGATCACCAGGATGGCCGCAGCCCAGGCAAATGCCGCACCCATCAACAGCAGATTACCGATCACCTGGACATGGTTCGACCAGTCGAAGCCGAGCGGATTGAACAGGACGAGCACGCCGCCGATGCCGAGCAGCAGGCCGATGGCCTTCAGCCAGTTAAGCCGCTCGCCCAGGAAGACCAGGGCACCGGGCACGGCCCAGAGTGGGGTGGTATAGGCCAGCACTGCGGCACGGCCGGGCTCGACCGTCACCAGCGCCAGGTTCACCAGCCCCATATAGATGGCAACCTGGAGCACGCCGCCGCCGATCAGCTGCATGACATCACGCCGGCCGGGCAGCGCCAGGCCGCCGGTGAAGGCGAGCACGATGAACAGGGTTGCGGCACCCAGATAGACGCGCAATCCCGCGAACCAGAAAGGCGGGATTTCCACCAGGGCGATCTTCATCACCGGCCAGTTGGAGCCCCACAGGATCACCACGGCGGCCAGCAGCAGATAGGCGGCCTGGCGCGAATGGGCGCCGGACGGAGCGGGGGTTAGTGTGTTCGTTTGTTGCATGATCGCGGCGAAGCTAGCATTTTCGCTTTATCAGGAGGGGCGTCATGCGGGTCAAGGCTGCCATTGAAAGAAAACTTGGTGAGGGGCTGACGCCTCGACGCCTCAGCGTCGTCGACGAATCCCATCTGCATGCGGGCCATGCCCATGCGCCGGAGGCCGGCGAGAGTCATTTCCGCGTCGAAGTGGTATCAGCCGCTTTCACAGGCCTCAGCCGCGTCGCGCGCCAGCGCCTCGTCTATGGCCTGCTGGCGGATGAGATGCAGGGCCGCGTCCACGCGCTGGCGTTGCGCACCCTGACGCCGGAGGAAGATGGGGCTTAGTCGAGCTATACCCTCACCCCGACCTTCTCCCGCAAGCGGGAAAGGGAGAAGGGGGGCGCCATTACGCTCCCTCGTCCCTTCAGGGGGAGAGGGTATGGGGTGAGGGGGCAACCAGCGTCGCCCGTTACTGCGGCACCATCTTCAAATACGGCTCCGCTTCCTTCTGCACGCGCGCATAAGACGGGCGTTTGGTGAGCCGCTGAAAATAGGCGGCGACGTTCTTATGCGTCGCCATGAAGGGCGCCACCATTTCGGCGTAGAACAGCGCCGGTGCGGCGGCGCAATCGGCCAAGGTGAAGTTCTCGCCCATGATCCAGGTCTTCGATCCCATTTCCTGATCCAGCATGCCGGCCGCCGTCTTGATCTGCTCCTTCGCGTGATCGACTCCGAAGGGATCTTTCTTGTCCGCCGGACGCATGCGGTCGCCGACCACCTTTTGCATCGGCGTATTGAGGTAGAGATCGAAGAAGCGGTCGCGCAGCCGTGTCTGGCGTGCCGCATCGGCATCGGCCGGCACCAGCGTCGCCTTGCCCGGATAATGCTGGGCCAGGTATTCGATGATGATGGAGGACTCCGGGACCAGGCGGTCGCGTGTCTCGTCTTTCAGAACAGGAAACTTGCCGACCGGCCAGAGCTTCAGGAAGGCGGCGCGATCCTTCTCATCGCGCAGATCGACGATCTGCGGCGTGAAAGGGGCACCAGTCTCATAGAGCGCGATCAGCGCCTTTTGGCAGAAGGATGAGAGCGGATGGTAATAGAGCCGCAGTGTCATGGGTTCCTCACTTCCGTTTGGCTTTTGATTTTGTGATCGCCTTGCGCCGTTGTCTTTCCCGGCTGGCGCTTCAGTCCAGTTTTTTGATCAAAGCCTGAGCAGCGGCGGGGTTGCGGACCTTGGCGCCGGAGATGAAATAGGCAAAGACGTCGCCGCGCCTGGCCCAGGCCTTGGCCTGTTTGGCGAAGCCAGTCAGCTCGGCCTCGCTCACGCCGGTCTTGAGAGTCTCCTGGGTCGCCATCAGCCGTGCATAGGTGAAGTCTGCGGTCGCTTCGTCGATCTCGGGAAAGTCCTCATCCTTGGCGTAGACGATGGCGACCTTGTGCTTGCGGGCGAGATCGTAGAACTCGGCGCAAGCAAAGCTGGGATGGCGCACCTCGATGGCGTGGCGTAGCGCAATGCCATCCTTCTCGCGCGGCAACAAGGCGAGGAACGCGCCGAAATCCTGCCCATCGAATTTCTTCGTCGCCATGAATTGCCAGTTGATCGGCCCCAGCTTGGCGCCGAGCTGGCTCAACCCCTGGCCGACGAACTTGGCGACGGATTCCGCGGCATCGGCCAGCACCCGCCGGTTGGTGCAGAACCGCGAGCCCTTCACCGCAAAGACGAAATCATCTGGCGTTTCGTCTCGCCATTTGCGCCAGCTATCGGGCTTGAACGTCGAATAATACGTGCCGTTGATCTCGATCGAGGTCAGCGCGCGCGAGGCGAATTCCAGCTCGCGCTTGTGCGTCAGCCCTTCGGGATAGAAGACACCGCGCCAGGGCTCGAAGATCCAGCCGCCGATGCCAATGCGGATTGCGCCGGCCATGAATTACTGCCCGCCTTCGGCCAGGGCTTTCAGCTTGGTGAGGCCGCTTTCGAAATCCTTGCCGATCATCGCATCCATGCTGACGAAGATCCCCATGATCTTGGCGACATAGGGGCTGGGCCCATCCATGGCCCAGGTGACATTGGTCGAATCACCATCGGGCTTCAGCGTGAAGGTCACGGTGTTGCTGGTTGCGAACGGCTTGGTGAAATCGAGCTTGATGATCTCGCTCGCCGGCGGCGTGGCATCGGTGATCTCCATGCGGCCCGCCCCCGCCTTGCTGTTGCCGCTCCATTCATAAATCGCACCCTTGCCGCTGTCGGCACCACTTAGTGTGCGCGACATGGCGGGATCGAGGTTTTCGAAGGGCGACCAGGAAGGCCATTTATGAAAATCGGCGAGCAGGGGGAAGATCTTGTCGGGTGCCGCCTTGATGGTGGCGGAGCGTTCGACATGAAAACTGTCGGGCCGGGTTGCGGCATAGATCAGCAGCGCGCCAACGGCGACGACGATGACAAGAAGAATCCTGCCGATAATCCGGAGCATTTCGGCCCCTCCCAAAAGGCGTAAGCGTGTCGACGCAAGCCTACCTTATTTTGCTTTTACGGTGGGTGAATCCTGAACTGGCCCTGAATAGAATTTCGGCCAGTGCTGTCTTACGACCTCGCCATTTGCGGCAAATGCGTGACAAGTATCGATCACGCGCGGACGGCGCGTGCTGTCGGGTTCCGGCACTTTCTTCTTCTCGCGCTCTAGCTGGCCCCACATCGTCTGGAAAGCGACCGTCGCCATCGCGCCCAGCATCTCGACATGATGAGTGCAGCCGCGCGTGCCGCCCAGCAGTTCCTTCAGCGCCCTGTTCCAGCCGGGGCCGACCTTGAGGCCCTTCACCACGGCGAAGTTGGGCGCCACGTCGGGGCAGATGGCAAAGGGCGCGCCATCTGTCACCACCTCGATATCCTTGACGGTGAAGTGATCGTCGAGGGTGAGGCGAATGCGCATATCGTGCAGCGGCTCGCCGGCCTTGATCTCGCCACGATACTCGTTGGGAAAGCTGTAGGTCTTGCTGTCCGTCATGCGGCCTTCGATATCCCAGAGGCCGTCCTTGCGGCGGAAACCCTGGAACTCGTAACGCCGGTCGTGCAGATGCTCGCGTTCGGCCATGGGGGCGGAAAGAGGCATGTCTTTGTTCCTGTGGGAAGCGGTAAGCGCCGTCAGGCGGCGCTGGCCGCGGCCGCGGGGTCGGAGGAATTAGCGGGCGGGGTGATCTTCAGCAGGCGGATCTGGTTGCGCTGGCGCTCCAGCACCTCGAAACGGAAACCGTGAAAGGAGAAGACCTGGCCCGGATCGGGAATCCGCCGCGCCTCATGCAGCACCAGGCCGGCGACGGTGGCGACATCGTCATCGGGCAGGCGCCAGTCGAATTCGCGGTTGAGGTCGCGGATCGTCACCGTGCCGTCGACGATATAGCTCCCATCGGGCTCGCGCTTGACGCCGGTCACGCCGATATCGTGCTCGTCTTCGATATCGCCGACGATCTCCTCGATGATGTCCTCCAGCGTCACGATACCCATCAAGGCGCCGTATTCATCCACCACGATGGCGAAATGCTCGCGCCGGGCGCGAAAGGCGTGGAGCTGATCGAGCAGGGTGGTCGATTCCGGCACGAACCAGGGCGGCAGCGCCAGGCCGACAATATCGACATCTTCCAGCCGCCCGCCGGCATGAACCGCGCGCAGCAGCGCCTTGGCATGCAGAACGCCGATGATGTTGTCGGGCTCGCCGCGCCACAGCGGCAGGCGCGTATGCGGGCTTGCCATCACCGCCTCCACGATCTTCCCCGGCGGCTGGTCGGCATCGATGGTGGAGAGGTTGCTGCGATGGACCATAATGTCGCCGATGATGACGTCGCCAAGATCGAGGATCGAATGCAGCATGGCACCCGATTCCTTTTCTTCGCCGACCACCTCAGCATGCAGATCGATGGCGCCGCGCAGTTCCGTCTCGGCCGCTTCGGCGCCAAGCTCGGCGGTCACCGTGGCGCCCATCAGCTTCAGCATGCCGCGCACGAACCACTGGATAACCTTGATCACCGGACCGGCGAAACGGATCAGCCCGTTCATGATCGGGGCCACGCCGAGCGCCAGGCGATCGGCATTGTTGATGGCATAGGTCTTGGGCATAACTTCGCCGAACACGACGATCAGCACGGTCATGACCGCGGTTGCATAAGCCACGCCGCGGGCGCCGAAGATTTCGATCAGCACCCCGGTGGCGAGCGACGCCGCCATGATGTTGACCAGATTGTTGCCCAGCAACAGCGTGGCAATGACCTGTTCCATATGCAGGCGCAGCCGGTTGACGATTCCCGCGCGCCGGTTTCCCTCGCCCTCGAGCCCATGCATCTTCGGCCGCGAGGCGGCCGTCAGCGCCGTCTCGGCCGCGGCAAAGAAGGCCGAGCAGACGAGCAGACAGACGATGATCAGGATGTCCCAGATCATGCCGCCACCGCTTCGGCCAGCATGTCCTGCACCTGGTCGAGCGCCACGTCCTTGGCAAGGAAAGCCTGGCCGATGCCCCGGGTCAGCACGAAGGCGATGCGGCCCTGCGAGACCTTTTTATCGCGGCGCATATGGTCGATCAGCCGATTGGCCGCAAAGCGCCGGCCGCCGATGGCATCGAGCCCCGTGGGAAGACCGACGCTGGCCAGATGGCGCGCCACCCGCGCCGCATCGGAGGCGGGAGAGAGGCCAAGGCGCGCCGAGAGCTCGAAGGCCATGACCATGCCGATGGCAACCGCCTCGCCGTGCAAAAGTTCATCGCCATAGCCGCATTCGGCTTCCAGCGCATGGCCGAAGGTGTGGCCGAGATTGAGCAGGGCTCGATTGCCCACTTCGCGCTCATCGGCGCCCACGATCCGCGCCTTGGCGGCGCAGGAAACCGAAACGGCGTGGCGGCGGGCCGCCAGATCGCCATCGAGCAGGCTGGCGCCATGATCCTCGAGCCAGGCGAAGAACGGCGCATCGCCGATCAGCCCATACTTTACCACCTCGGCATAGCCCGCGCGGATTTCGCGCTTGGGCAAGGTGGTGAGTGCGTCGAGATCGGCCAGCACCAGGCGCGGCTGGTGAAAGGCGCCGACAAGGTTCTTGCCTTGCGAGGTATTGATGCCGGTCTTGCCGCCGACGGAGCTGTCCACCTGGGCCAGCAGCGTGGTGGGCATCTGAACGAAATCGATGCCACGCAGCAGGATGCCGGCGGCAAAGCCGGTGATGTCGCCGATGACGCCGCCGCCCAGCGCGATCAACAAGGTGCCGCGCTCGACGCCCTGGGCGAGCAGATCTTCGCTGAGGCGGGCGAGATGGGTGAAATCTTTCGTCTGCTCGCCGGCCGGAAGAACGATCGCCTGATGGCGGATGCCGGCGCGTTGAAGGGCGGCCTGCAGCGTTGGCAAATGTGTTTTTGCGACGTTCTGATCGGTGACGATGAGTGTGCCGGCATTCGCACCGAGCGCCTGGATATGGCGGCCGGCATCGCCGATCAGGCCGGAGCCGATCAGAATGTCATAGCTGCGCTGGCCCAGCTCGACCCGCAGTCGAGATTCGCTGCTCATGGAATGCTGCTCACGAAGCGACGCGCTGGCGAGCCGGGGCCGTCCGGACGAAGGAGTCGAGAGCGGCGACCACGCGCTCCAATGTCGCCTCAGGCGGGCCGTCGGCGCTGTCGACGGTGAGATCGGCCTCGGCATAGACCGGATGGCGCTGGGCCATCAGATCGGCCAGCTTTTGCCGCGGCTCGGCGACCTGGAGCAGCGGCCGGTCGTTGCGCCGCGAGACCCGGCGCATCAGCAGATCGAGATCGGCGCGCAGCCAGACAGAAATGGCGCGCTCATGCACCAAAGCGCGGGTGCGCGGATCCATGAAGGCGCCGCCGCCGGTCGCCAGCACCTGGGGCTTGTCGTCCAGCAATCGGGCGATCACGCGCCGCTCGCCGTCGCGAAAGGCGGCCTCGCCATGGCGCTGGAAGATTTCCGGGATGGAGCAGCCTGCCGCCTGTTCGATCTCGTGATCGGCATCGGTGAAAGGAAGGCCCAGGCGCTGCGCCAGGCGCTTGCCGATGCAGCTCTTGCCGGCACCCATCAGGCCGACCAGCACGATCGACTTCGCCGCCATGCTTGCGCTGCTGGCCGGCATCATTGCAACCCCGCCGCCGGGCCGATAAACTGTCCAAGATTCGCCATAGTCAAAACCTAGCATAAATCGTCATCCATGTCGCAAGCACGGGGGCCTGCATGGGTTGCCGCGGCCCGGCAGGACGGCGGGCATAATCCAGCCAAGATGGCCACAAGGATATGAAACGACTGTTGCTTTTCCTGATCCTGCTCATCCTGCTGGCCGGTGCCGGCGGGGTTGTATTTCTGGCATTCTATACCATCCCTGCGCCGACCCAGCGGATGGAGGTTCCGGTCC
>DASXQK010000091.1:0-18684 GCA_036493015.1 Dongiaceae bacterium
AGAAATTATAGGCCAGTACGCTGACCAGGCAGGTGGCAAGGGCCGGCCAAAGTCCGAAGGTGATGGCGCTAGCCAGTACCGCCATCAGGAAGACAAGGGCAATGTTGGAAACCGCGAGGTAACGCTGCAGCAGAAGGCCCACGGCAAGCGCACCGGCGGTCATGGCCAGTGACCCCAGATAGGCCTTCAGATTGATGGTCGCCGCCGCCGGCGCTTGCGATTCCGCACCCACCCGTTCGGCCGAGCCCGAAGTTTCCGGCCGCCCCGCGATGACATGGACACTGATATCACCGGCATGGCGGATGAGCTGCTGACTGACGGATCCGCGCAACAGCTCCGACCAGCGCGAGCGTCCGGATTTCGCCAGCACGATATGGGTCATGTTGTGTTCGCGGGCGAACTCCACCAGGCCGGTCGCCGCGTCGGCAGCCGGCACCGTGACGGCTTCGCCGCCAAGACGCTCCGCCAGGCGCAGCGCATTGGCGATACGGTCGCGCTCGGCTTCGCTCAGGCGCTGGCTGCGCGCCGTTTCGACATAGGCTGCCGTCCACGGCGCCCGCAGCCGGTCCGCCAGCCGCCGTGCATAGCGCACGACGGAAGAACAGTTGGGCGATTCGTTGATTCCCACGAGCACCCGCTCGCCCGCGGCCCAGGGCCCTTCGATGGCATGGGCCCGCATATAGTCGACCATCTGTTCGTCGACGCGCTGGGCCGTACGCCGCAGCGCCAGCTCTCGCAATGCTGTCAAATTTCCCGGCAGGAAATAACTGCGCACCGCGCGCTCGGCCTGTTGGGGGATATAGACCTTGCCCTCCTTCAGGCGCTGGATCAGGTCCTCGGGAGTCAGATCCACGACCTCGACATCGTCGGCGCGGTCGATGATGGAATCCGGCACGGTCTCGCGCACCCGGATACCGGTGATCTTGGCGACCACATCGTTCAGGCTCTCCAGATGCTGGATGTTGAGGGTAGCGAAGACGTCTATGCCGGCTTGCAGCAGCTCTTCGACATCCAGATAGCGCTTGGGATGACGGCTGCCCGGCGCGTTGGTATGGGCAAGCTCGTCGACGAGGACGAGGCGCGGCCGGCGCTTGAGGATGGCATCGATATCCATCTCGTCCAGCAGATGGCCCTTGTAGTCAATGCGCCGACGCGCGATGACGTCCAGGCCTTCCAGCAGCGCCGCCGTTTCCTTACGGCCATGAGTCTCGACGACACCCACCACCAGGTCGACGCCCTGCTGATGTTTGACCCTGGCGGTCGAGAGCATCTCGAAAGTCTTGCCCACACCGGGGGCGGCACCCAGGAAGATTTTGAGGCGGCCGCGGGATTCCTTTGTCGCCTGCTGCAGCAGGGCTTCAGGCGAAGGCCGGTTGTCGCGATTGGCTCGCTCGTCGCTCAAGGAGATCCGCCGGCAGCATTGCGCATGACCGTGAGGCTATCGCGATCCGGCCCCGCTTGCACCTGGCCCTCGAATCCCGGCTGCTGGCCTATCTGCTGGAGAGAGCGTCCAGCGCCAAATTCAGCTTCAGGACGTTGACATGAGGCTCGCCGAACAGGCCCAGGAACCGCCCTTCGATATGGTCAGCAACGAGCTGGCGAACCTTGTCCTCGGGCAGATTCCGCGCCTTGGCGACCCGGCCCACCTGGAAATAGGCGCCGGCCGGGGTGATGTCCGGATCGAGCCCGCTGGCCGATGACGTCACCAGGTCGACCGGGACCGGATCTACGAGATTCTCAGCCTTCAGCTTTGCCACATCGCCCGTCACGCGATCCACCAGAGGCTTGGAGGTCGGGCCGTATTGGGAGGCATAGGAATTCGACGCGTCGTAGGGCGTGGGTACCGACTTCCCTGCACTGTCCGTTCCGGAAATGGCTGACAGCCGGCCATGGAAATATTTCGCGGCGGTGAAGTTCTGGCCAATCAGTTCCGAGCCGACGACCTTGCCATCCTTGTCGCGGAGCAGGCTGCCATTGGCCTGAAACGGGAACACGACCTGGGATATTCCGGTGATGCCCAGCGGATAGGTCACACCCAAAAGCAGGGTGAACAGCACCAGCATCATGATCGCGGGGCGGATTTCTCTCAGCATGACGGCTCTCCTAGACAAGGCCCATGGCATGGATGGCGATGTCGATCGCCTTGATGCCAATGAACGGGATGACGACACCGCCCACGCCATAGATCAGCAGATTGCGGAACAGCAGGCGCGCCGCACTCTGCGGGCGGTATTTGACGCCTCTGAGTGCCAGCGGGATCAGGGCGATGATGATCCAGGCATTGAAGATGATCGCCGACAGGATGGCGCTCTGCGGCGAGTGCAGATGCATGACGTTGATGACGCCGAGACTGGGATAGAGGGCGGCGAACATCGCCGGAATGATGGCGAAGTACTTCGCCACATCATTGGAGATGGAAAACGTCGTCAGCGCGCCGCGGGTGATCAGCAGCTGCTTGCCGATCATCACCACCTCGATCAGCTTGGTCGGATCGCTGTCGAGATCGACCATGTTGCCCGCCTCACGCGCGGCCTGGGTTCCCGTCTGCATGGCGACGCCGACATCGGCCTGGGCCAGCGCGGGGGCATCGTTGGTGCCGTCGCCGCACATGGCGACCAGCTTGCCCCCAGCCTGCTCCTTTCGAATGAGAGCGAGCTTGTCCTCCGGCGTCGCCTGGGCCAGGAAATCGTCCACCCCGCTTTCCGCGGCAATGGCCGCCGCCGTCAAAGGATTGTCGCCGGTGATCATGACGGTGCGGATGCCCATGCGGCGCAACTCGGCGAAGCGCTCCTTGATGCCGCCCTTGACGATGTCCTTCAGATGGATGACGCCCAGCACGCGGCCGTCACGCGCAACGGCGAGCGGTGTGCCGCCGGCGCGGCTGATGCGCTCGGTGATTTCGGTGAGTTGTGCCGGCGCCGGCATAGAGGGGTTGCCCGATACCTGGCGAACGTAATTGACGATTGCCTCGACCGCGCCCTTGCGGATGGCACTGCCGCCCACATCCACCCCGCTCATGCGGGTCTGCGCACTGAAGGGCACGAAGGTGGCGTTGAGCTGGACCACGTCATGGGCGCGCAGGCCGTATTTCTCCTTGGCCAGGACGACGATGGAGCGGCCCTCCGGCGTTTCGTCGCTGAGCGAAGAAAGGTGGGCCGCTTCCGCTAGATCCTGGGGTTTGGCGCCGGGCAGCGGCAGGAATTCGGATGCCTGGCGGTTGCCGAGCGTGATCGTGCCGGTCTTGTCGAGCAGCAGCGTGTCGACGTCACCGGCTGCTTCGACCGCGCGGCCCGACATGGCGAGCACGTTGAATTTCACCAGGCGATCCATGCCGGCGATGCCGATGGCCGAGAGCAGGGCACCGATGGTCGTGGGTATCAGGCTGACGAACAGTGCCACGAGAATGACGATCGGCACGCTGCCGCCGGCGTAGCTGGTGAAGCTCGGGATCGTGACGACGGCGAAGACGAAGATGATCGTCATGCCGGCGAGCAGCACGTTGAGGGCAATCTCGTTAGGTGTTTTCTGGCGAACGGCCCCCTCGACCAGCGCGATCATGCGGTCAAGGAAAGTCGAACCCTGTGCCGCTGTGATCTTGACCTTGATCCAGTCGGAGAGAACCCGTGTGCCGCCGGTAACCGCCGAACGGTCGCCGCCGCTCTCGCGAATCACCGGCGCCGATTCGCCGGTGATGGCGGATTCATCGACCGAGGCGATTCCTTCCATGACGTCGCCGTCGCTGGGAATCATATCGCCTGCTTCCACCAGCACCAGGTCGCCGGCCTTGAGATCCAGGGCCGCGACCTTCTGATAGTCGCGCGCATCCCCCCGGCCCAGACGTTTGGCCTGGGTCTGGGTACGGGTACGGCGCAGGTTTTCAGCCTGGGCCTTGCCGCGGCCTTCCGCCACCGCTTCGGAGAAGTTGGCAAAGATCACGGTGAACCAGAGCCAGAAGGCGAGCTGAGCCGTGAAGCCGACCCCGGGATTGCCCACGACGATGTCGCGAATCATGATGATGGTGGTCAGCGCCGAGACGATCTCCACCACGAACATGACCGGATTGCGGATAAGGCTTCGCGGGTTCAGCTTGCGGAAGGAGTCGCCGACCGCCGCGAGAAGAATGTCGGAGGAGATGCCGGCGACGACGCGCTTGCGGGCCGGCGCTGGGCTCATGGCTGTCAACGTGGATGTCGTGTCGTTCATGATGTTCCTCAGTAAAGAGAGTCGGGCCTCAGTAAAGCGAGCCGGCCTGCATCTGCAGGTGCTCGACGACCGGGCCCAGCACATCGGCCGGAAAATAGATCAGGCCGCCGGTAATGATGATCACGCCCAGCAGCAAAGCGACGAAGAGACCGTTATCCGTCGGGAAAGTGCCGGCGGAGGCCGGCACAACCTTTTTGCCGGCGAGCGAGCCGGCGATCGCCAGCACCGGCACCAGGATGGCGAAGCGGCCGATCATCATCGCAATGGCGCCCAGCAGGTTGTAGAAGGTCGTGTTGCCGGTGAGTCCAGCAAAGGCGCTGCCGTTATTGGCCGTCTGCGATGTGAAAGCGTAGAGGATCTCGCTGAAGCCATGAGGCCCGGCGTTTTCCGGCCCCGCCAACCCCATCGGCAGGACGGTTGCGAGAGCGGTGAAACCGAGCGCCGAGAGAGGGATTGACAGCATCGCCAGCATGGCGAGCTTGACCTCGCGCGCTTCCAGCTTCTTGCCAAGATATTCCGGGGTACGGCCCACCATCAGCCCGGCAATGAACAGGGCGACGATGGCGTAAAGCAGCATGCCATAGAGGCCGCAGCCCACGCCTCCGAAGATAACTTCACCGAGCTGCATGTTGACGATGGCAACCAACCCGCCCAGCGGCGTGTAGCTGTCATGCATCGAATTGACGGCGCCGTCGGATGTATCGGTGGTCGTCGTCTCGAACAGGGAGGAATCGGTGATGCCGAAGCGGACCTCCTTACCCTCCATGTTTCCGCCGGCCTGGCTCTCGCTATAGGCCTGGTCGACACCGAGCTTGGCGAAAGCCGGATTGACGTTGCTTTCTGCCCAGTAGGAGACAAGCACGCCGCAGAGGAACAGGATGCCCATGACGCCAAACAGGGCCCAGCCCTGGCGCATGTTCCCCACCATCTTGCCGAAGGTGAAGGTCAGCGCCGCGCCGATCAGAAACTCCATCCACACGGTCAGCAGGTTGGTGAGGGCGTTCGGGTTCTCGTAGGGGTGCGCGGCATTCATGTTGAAGAAGCCGCCGCCATTGGTGCCGACCGTCTTGATGACGATCTGGGAGGCGACCGGCCCCTGGGCAATTACCTGCTTGGCGCCCTCCAGCGTCGTCGCGCCGACATAGGCACCGAGCGTCTGCGGCATGCCCTGCCAGACCAGGACCAGCGCCACGACGATCGAGAAGGGCAGCAGGATATAAAGGCAGCAGCGAGTCAGATCGACCCAGAAGTTGCCGATCGTCATTGCCGTGCGGCGGGTAAAGCCGCGGATCAGCGCAATGACGACAGCGATGCCGGTGGCAGCCGAGACGAAGTTATGCACCGTCAGGCCGACCATCTGAGTGAAATAGCTCAGCGTCGTCTCACCGCCATAGTTCTGCCAGTTCGTATTCGTCGTGAAGCTGATGGCCGTGTTCAGCGCCAGCCCCGGTTCCATCCCGCTCATGCCCTGAGGATTGAACGGCAAATAGCCCTGCAGGCGCAGAATGGCGTAAAGGCCGGCAAAGCAGGCGAGATTGAAGAACAGCACCGCGACGGCATAAGTCAGCCAGTCCTGTTCCTTCTCCGCATCCACGCCCGAAAGCCTGTAGAAGGCTCTTTCGACGGGCCCGAGAATCGGAGTCAGGAAATTTCGTTCGCCGGCAAAGACCCGAGCCATGAACTTGCCCAGCGGCGTGGCGGCAACCGTGACCAGACCGCAGAATACCGCGATCTGTAAAATTCCATTGGTTGTCATGGAAGGTTCCTAGAATTTCTCGGGACGGATCAGCGCGTAGACGAGGTAGACCAGGATCACGAGCGAGACCGCCCCGCCCAGCAGATAATCGAACAGCATGGATCCCTCACATCTTTTCGCAGGCGGCGGCGTAGGTCAGGAATACGGCGAACATCACCAGGCCCATGATCAACAGAATCGCGTCGTACATCATTGCTCTCCCTTCTCACGGGGACTTATGTAGGCGCCGCCCCCATAAAGGGTCGAGAACGCCCATGAGGTATTTGGATAAAAAGACCATAAAGACTTTGAAGAACCTCGCCGCCGGCTAGGCGGCAGAGCGGGCCTTGTCCTCCAGGCAATAGACGAGGCCGGGCTCGACGATGAACTCGCCGCGGTGACGCAGTTCAATGGCACATTCGCCGCTTCGCGCCCGGATCGCCACGCCGACATAGCGAAAACGACGGCCGAAGCGGTCCACTACCCGCTCGCTGATCGGTTTGCCGGCAAAGATGCCGATCACAGCTCCCTCGGGCGTGGCACCGACCAACATCGAATATTCTGAAAAGCGGCGATCACGATGGGTTCGCGCAAGCATGGCCGTCCTCGTTCGTTGAGCGCAGGCAAATTTGAGCGGCGGGGGCTAAGCAATCCATGCGGCGGAAGCCGGATCCGCATAAGGGCGGCATAAATCCTCTCCTCCCTTGATCAATTCTTGATGAGAACACGAGCGCCGCCGCATGGATCGTTTCGCCAGCGGAGTTCACCTTTTTCTCACGGGAAACAGGAGGCACGGGATGTTCAGCGACGATTGCCATCAGCACTTTGACGAGATTGCCGAAATGCAAAATGCACTGGGCGCCCTTGCGGCAGGCCGGCCGGCTGTGTTCTGGATCTTTCAAAAGAACGACGGGCGCTGATATGTGCGGCTGGAAGGAGACAGGGGCGAACAAGGCTTCACCGATCGCCAGGCGGCCCAGGACTTCGCCAAGGTGATTGCGGCGCGATGCCGTTCATACCGTGTCTTCACCCAGGGAGAGACGGCACTTTCACCGAAAACCGAGCCCGCTGGCCACAGGAAGAGGCCAAAACACCTCACGGCCTTCTGCGCTGGCTTGCCAGACGGAAACTACGCGGCTTCCTGACCTGACGCCGTGGCGCCGGTGCCGGCGCGTTGATACTTGCCGGGCGCGGCCCTATCTTTCTTCGCATCGTGGCTCACGCACATCACAATCACGGACATACCCATAGCGGGCCGGCGGAAGGTTCGTTCTCGACTGCCTTCGTTCTCGGCGCGGTGCTGAATACGGTATTCATCGCCGTCGAAGTGGCCTATGGCATTTTCGCCAACTCCGTCTCGCTGCTGGCCGATGCCGGCCATAATCTGGGCGATGTGCTGGGATTGTTCGTCGCCTGGGGCGGCCTGCTGCTTGCCCGCCGGCGGCCGAGCGCGCGCTTCACCTATGGGCTGCGCAGCAGCTCAATTCTGGCCGCGCTGTTCAACGCGGTGACCCTGCTGATCACCGTGGGAATTATTGCCGTCGAATCGATACGCCGGCTCTATGCGCCAGAGCCCGTCGCAGGATTGACCGTGATGATCGTTGCCGCCATGGGCATGGTTATAAATGGCGGGACCGCCTTGCTGTTCAGTCGCGGCCGCAAGATCGACATCAATATGCGCGGCGCATTCCTGCATATGCTGGGAGATGCGGTAGTGTCGCTGGGCGTGGTAATCGGCGGCGCGCTGGTACTCGCCACAGGCCAGCTCTGGCTCGATCCGCTGGTGGGCTTGCTGGTCGCCGTCTTCCTCGTCATCAGCACCTGGCGGTTGCTGACCCAGTCTGTCGCCATGGCGCTGCATGCCGTACCTGCGGATATCGACCCCGACCAGGTCATGGGCTTCATGGAAAAGCTAAATGGCGTAGCCCAGGTGCATGACCTGCATATCTGGCCAATGAGCACTACGGAGCGCGCGCTGACCTGTCATCTGGTAATGCCCGGCGGCCATCCGGGCGACAAGGCGCTCGCCGATCTGTCTCATGAACTCGAGCATCGCTTCCGCATCGGCCATGTGACGATCCAGGTCGAAACCGGCGATCCCTCGGCCTATTGCAAGCTGGTGCCCGATCACATCGTGTGAGTTCACCAACACCCCGAGGCCCGCACAAAATACGGACCTCGGGCTGCCAGCAAGGGCACATGCAGCAGTTAGTGCACGTTGAATTGCAAGCCGAAGCTTGGCTGCGGCGCGTAGTACGTCGGCGGCGGGGAATAGTAATAGGGCTGCGGCGGGGCATAGTAATAGGTCGGCGGCGGCGCGTAATAGCCGGGGCCGCCAAGATAGATGCCGAAGCTGCTGCTGCTGCGGTTGTTGTAGCCGCGCCAGTCGTTATGGCCCCAGCCACGATGATTCCAATCATTGCCAGCCGCGAATGCCGCCGACGTGAAGGTGAGCGCAACGCACGCGGCGAGTACGATCGGACCGGCAGTGCGTGCAAGTTTTGAACGTTTGGACATTGGTTCCTCTTTTCTGCCGATTGTTGACCGGCAACTACCCAATTAACCAATGCTTCCGACAAACGGTTCCAGACGATCCGTAGGGATCGTAATGGCACAAATGGCAGGCAGCTGTGTTTAGCGGCGACTCATGCGGCGTGCTGTGGTCGCT
Source organism: Dongiaceae bacterium (assembly GCA_036493015.1). GTDB lineage: Bacteria > Pseudomonadota > Alphaproteobacteria > Dongiales > Dongiaceae > DASXQK01. Next base: position 8,607 of record DASXQK010000091.1, read on the forward strand.
AATACCATTGCGACAATTCGACGGTAACGCCCTCGGGGCCGTTCAAAAACACCAACTTGCGGGCATGAAAATCCAGGATCCGGTTCTTCGTCGTGAAGCCGTGAGATGCCATCGTCGCCACCGCCGTCTCGATATTCTCGACGGCAAAGCAGATGTGGTTGAAGCCGATCTTGTGCAAATCGTTGATCTTTGGATCGTCGACGGCGATCGGGGTCAGATAGTTCAGCAATTGCATTTCGGTTCGCGGTGTTGCGCCAACCAGGACCAACGTGACATGCCGGGCCTCGATACCGGGCACGCCCATGTAGCTCGAAAAGGTTTCACCCTTGATGACGACCGATTTGTCCTGGGCGAAGCCAAGCAGTTCGAAAAACGCGATGGCGCGGTCGAGATCCCGTACAACGATAGTCGCGTGATCGAAATGCTTCACCATTGCCTGCTGCTCGGTCATGCTTGGCGCTTTCTCAATAAAGCCTGACCTTCGACAATCTGCCAGGCGGCAAGGCCCGGCAAGCCCAAGCCCAGCTCCCTTACCCGCTTAGCCAGAGAGATCATCAAGGAGGTCTGTGGCGGCAGGCCGAACAGCGGGCCGAAAACAACGAAGCTGCCCTCCAGGATACCGAGTGCGCCCGGCACCATGAAGGCCACGGCACGCACCCCGGCGCTGAGGCTTTCCAGAATAAAGGCATCGCTCAGCGAAATCGGCCGGCCGAAAAAGTACAAGGCGAGCCAGATTTCGCCGGTGCCCATCATCCAGCCGGCCAGACGCAAGGCAGCAGAACGCCAGAGCCTCGGCCTGTCGCGATAGACATCGACTACGGCCGAATCGACCGACGCCGCACGATCCGTCATCTCGGCCAGCCGCTTGCTGCGCAGCAGCCCCCCGGCGATGCGGGCGGAGACTTCAAACATCCCGCGATGCTGAAGGCGCAGGAAAATGGCGACGGCGACCATCATCACGCCCAGCCCCGCCAGCACCGACCAGGCAACCGCCAGTACCGTGGGCGCGGTCGACCGAGAAACCAGCAAGGCCAGGCCCGCCATGACGAATAGCAACTGCGTAATGACGCCCAGAGTGAGATCGACAACCATGGCAGCGGCCGCCGGCGCGCCCGGGACGCCGGCAAGCCATGACAGGCGCACCACGACGAAATCGCCGCCGACGCCGCCCACCGGCAGAAGCCCGTTGATGGATTCCCGGATCCAGCGCAGCAGGATCATGCGGCCGATACTCAGGCTGTGGCTGCGCGGATAAAGATCGCGCCAGGAAAAGGCGCTGAGCGCCAGGGGCACGAGGTGATATAGGGCGATGGGAATCAACCCCCAGCCGACCAGCAGCATGGCATGGGCGATCTGATCGGCGTTGTTGGCGACGATCAGATAGATGGCAAGCACCAGCCCGACCAGGGCTGCGATGACGGTCCAGAGGCGAATCGTAAATCCCTTTCGATTCAGACGGGCTCGCGCGGGTCTTCTAACCGTCCTTGCCGTTCCTGCCAAATGCTTATAAACCAGCGCCCTCTCTCACAGCCCTGTAGCCATGGCATCGCCAATCGATACTGCCGCCCCAGCCGGGCCGACCCTTGCCCTCATGCCGGGCGAAGCGCCGTCTGCGGAAGGCAATCCCACGATTCTGGGGCTTTCGCTCAGCGAGCGCGCAAGGCTGGCGGCGAAGCGGGCGGGCTTTGGGCAGGTGACAACCGGCCTGCCGCCAACCGGCACCGTGCCAGCCGGTATCATGGCTATCGCCGCGAGCGATATCCTGGCCGAGACCGGCTGGCTCAAGGCGGCGGCAGGCTTTACCGGCGGGCACTGGGCCGCCTCTGACGCCGTGATCCTGATTCCCGCAAACCAGGTGAATGCCGCTCTTTCCGCGCTGACAGCGCTCCCTGCCAACGCGCCGCTGTCCTCCTTGCGCGGTCCTCTAAGCCAGGCTCTCAACCCGGCGGCTGGAATGCCGGTGGCAATCGATCCGCTGCGTATTCGCGATGCCGCCAATCGCCGTGCCGCCGAGCGGCGGCTGTTACGCGCCCTGATCAAGGATACCGACGGCTTCATGGCGAAGCATGTCGACCGGCGCATCTCGCTGGCGGTCTCGCGCCGGCTAGCCTCGACCTCGATTACGCCCAACCAGATGACGCTGATCTCGGTTGTCTTCGGCCTGCTGGGGGCGCCCTTCTTCCTTTCGGCGCAGCCGATATGGCAGACCATCGGCGCGCTGCTGTTTCTCGCCCATTCGGTGCTGGATGGCTGCGATGGCGAGCTTGCCCGGCTCAAATTCAAGGAATCGCGCTGGGGCGGCATCCTCGATTTCTGGGGCGACAACGTCGTGCATAGCGCAATCTTCGGCTGCATCGGCATCGGCTGGAGCTGGTCGAGCGGCAGCAGCTGGCCGCTGGTTTTGGGGATTGCCGCCGTCATTGGGACGATCGGCTCCGCCAGCACCGTTTATTGGCGCACCATGCGCCACAAGAGCGGTACCGGCCCCCTTTACACCTCCGTTGCGCGCGGCCCGAGCAAGCGCTTCGCCAAGCTGCTCGATGCGCTGTCGCGCCGCGACTTCATCTATGGCGTGGTCATACTAGCGCTGTTCGGCCAGGTGAAATATTTCCTGGCGCTCAGCGCCGTCGGGGCACCGGGCTTTTTCATCGCCCTCGTTTATCTCGCCATCAAGGAAGGGCGCGGCCGCTGATTCACGCCTCACGTTGATTCAACGTGAGGCGATCAGACGCTAGAGCGGCAGGATTTTTCCGTCGGCGGCACTCGAACGCTGCGCCAGATCGATGAGCCGGGCGCAGAGCAGCGCCGCCGGCAGATTGCCCTCCCCGCCAGTCGCAATCGCCGCCAGGAAATCCCGGGCGACGCCGTCGAACCAGTCGGGATGGTGGGAACCTTCGGAAAGCGCCGGCGGGCAGGCAAACCGCTGCTCGCCCGATGCCTTCGTCAGCACGACATCTGCACCTTCGATATGCAGGCGGCCCCGGCTGCCCTTGATCTCCAGCTTGTTCGCCCGCTCATCGGCCGCCCAGGTAAGAAAGACGCGGCCCCGGCAATCGCCGAAATCGAGATCGACCGTGGCGGTATCTTCGAGCGGCCATTCGCGGAATTTGCGTGTCTCGAGTTTGGCCGCAGCGCCCTTCGGCGCTTTGCCCGCCCAGCGCAGCACGCAATACAGCGCGTGCCAGCCATGATCGAACAGGATACCGCCGCCGGCCATGGCGGGATCGACGCGCCAGTTCTCCGCCCCTTTCACCGCCACGGTAACCGCCGGCTGGATGCGCAGGGTCTGCCAGTCGATGCGGGTGATGGTGCCCAGCGCGCCCGAGGCCACCAGCTCGCTTACCTTGCGGCTGATCGGCGCTTCCAGCCAGTTATGGACTGTGTGCAGCACCTTGCTCCGGCGTGCCGCCGCCAGCGCCAGGGCATCCTCGACACGGGTCACCAGCGGCTTTTCGCAGAGCACGTGCAGGCCCGCGGCAAGCGCGCGGCCAATCAACCCGGCATGGCTACCCGGTGGCGTGCATATATCGACGAAGTCGATGCCGCCCGCCGCCAATAATTCATCGGCTGCCGTGTACCAGCGCGCTTTCGGACAGGCGGCCAGAAATACCTCGCGGCGGCCCGGCGTGGCATCGCTCGCCGCCACGATCTCGACATCGCTGCGCGCCAGCCAGCCGGGCAGATGTCCGTTGGCGGCGACATTGCCGAAACCGATGAAGGCGCCGCGCAGAGGCTTTGCCGAGCTCAATCGAGATTGAAGCGCTTGGCGATCGCGCCCAGGGACTGGTCTAGAATATCGACCCCGCGCAGCGCCTCATCTTCCGTGATCACCAGCGGCGGATTGATGCGGATGACATGGGAATACGACATCGTCACCAAGCCGCGATCGAGGGCCTCGTGGAACAGGGCGCGCGTGATGGTCTTGTCCAGCGGCTCCTTGGTCTTGCGATCGGCAACCATCTCGAGCCCGATCATCAGGCCACGGCCGCGCACATCGCCGATGAAGCGGTATTTGTTCTGCAGCTCCTTCAGCGCGTTCAGCATTACCTTGCCGACCTTGGCCGAATTCTCCACCAGCTTGTCATTGAGGATGGCCTCGACCGCGCCGAGACCGGCGGCGGCGGCCAGCGGGTTGCCCCCGAAGCTGGACGAACTGCCGCTCGCTTCGCCAAACGGTGTGGCCTGCATGTTCTTGAGTGACGAGCCGAGCCCGCTCAGCGGGAAGCCGCCGCCCATGCCTTTGCCAAAGGTCATGATGTCGGGCTTCAGGCCGAACTGGTCGGAAGCCCACATGGTGCCGGTGCGCCCGAAACCGGTCAGGATCTCGTCGGCGATCAGGAGCGCATCGAACTCATCGGCGATCTCGCGCACCGCATGGACGAAATCGTCCGGCGGAATGACGTTGCCCGCCGTGCCCTGCATCGGCTCCATGATGATGGCCGCGACCTCGGCCTGGGTCTCGTTCTTGATGACGTTGCGCAGATGCTCGGCGCAGGCAAGCCCGCAGGACGGGTATTCCAGATTCCACGGGCAGCGGTAGCAGCTGGCATAGGGCGACATGTGGGTCCCCGGCGGGAACGGACCTTGATGGTTGCGATAGCCGCCGCCCAGCAGGCCGATGACGCCCGCGGTCTTGCCGTGATAGCCGCCCCAGAAGCCGACGAACTCGAACTTCTTGGTGATGGATTTGGCGAGGCGAAAGCCTGCCTCAACCGCCTCCGCACCGCCCGAGAAAAGCTGCACATGGGTGATGCCCTCGGGCAGCAGGCCACCGACCAGCTTCAGGAAATTGGCCCGCGTCTCGGTGGTGAAGCTGCCGAAGGTAACTTTTTCGAGCTGCTCCGTGATCCGCTTGATGTAGTGGGGATGGCTGTGACCGAGGCTGCCCACCGCCACGCCGGCGATGAAGTCGAGATATTCCCGGCCATCCACATCGGTGATGATGCAGCCCTTGGCCCGGTCGACCGCAATCTGGGAATAGAGCGCGATCGATTGCAGGCCCGGCGCCATGACCTCGGCCTCGCGGTCGAAAATCGCTTTCGATTTCGGCCCCGGTGTTGCGTAAACCTTGCCGGCTTCCTTATCGACCGGCTTCGGTGCCGGAATGCGTTTGCCCTTCATGACTCTGTCCTTGCAGTTAGTTCTCGGCCTAATTCACGGCCCTGGGGCCACGGTGGAAACGGTGAATGAGATAGTCGGCAATCGCCGCCGAGGCCTTGTCGCGATATTTGGCGTAGCTCGGCCAGGCGTTGAGGTCGATGATTTTCGGTTCGCCATTCTTGCCGATGATGGCATCGCCGCCGAAGACCTCGACCCCGAGCGCCAATGCCGCGTTGCTGGCGACCTCACGCAGCCGCTCGACGTTGAAAGCATGGCCCGCCTTGCCCTGGTCGCGGTGATAAAACCATTCGAACCAGCCGGCATCGGCCGCACTGCCGCGGGCAACCCCATAAAACTTGATCAGATCGCCCTCGGCATGTTCCTGGGCGATGACGAACGGGATGCCGCGCTCGGCAAACCGTGCCAGCGCCTCGCGAAAGCCGATTTCCGAGGCGACATACATCACATCGTCGCTCTGGGTGGCGTGGAAGTCGTAGCGCTTGATCCACACGCTGCTGGTGAGCGGCAGCTTGACCGCGTTGGTGGCGACCACATGGCTGACCGGCGAGGGCACGTGCTGGCGGGCGAACAGCTCCACCATGCGATGGCGATAGGTATTGCGGATGGCATCGGGCGAATTCACCACCACCGCGCCCTCCTGTCCTGCCTTCTTCAGCCGGTCGAGGATCGGGCCCTGTTCGCACATGGCGAAGACGAAAGCGTTGGGCGCCTCAAAGACAGGCGTTGAATCTTCGGCCGTCACCAGGGTGACCTGGAAGCCCCGCGCCGTCATAGCTTCGCCGACACGAGCCATGATGGCTGCGTCGTCGTCGACCCGGCCGGGCGAATGCGCGGATTCGCGGTAGATGCCCCAACAGGTCTTGGCCGGACTCATGCGCCCTTGCTCCTTCTTGTCTCGCCGGCGAGCGCCGCTTCGGCGGCGGCGGCGTCCTCGGCCCGGTCGATATCGAATACCCGGCCCATAATTACGCCATGGACCGGATGGCCCGAGACAACGAGCCATGCCAGATAGTCGCGTAACCGGGCAAATCCGCCGGCGGGCTCAGCCGGCCGCTGCGCAGGTAATACATAAACGCCCGCGGTCACAAGTCCGGTATTGGGCTCACCGAGGGTGCGAATCCGGCCGCTGACGCGATCAAGACGGGCCCAGAGCGGCTTTTCATCATCGATATGGGCGGTCAGGCCCAGCACGACCGATCCTTCGGGCGCCTTGGCAGCCTCTGCCAGAAAGCGGCGAAAATCCGCAGCCGCCATGATGCTGTCCACCGTCGTGATAACGGCCGCCTGCCCCGCCAGCCGCTCAGCCACGATGCGGAAACTGGCATAGGAGGATGGCGTGCTGCGTATGACGAGATCGAGGTTGAAGACCTTGCCCTCGCGCTCGAGCCATTGCCGGCTGTCAGGGCTCTCCTCATTGATGATCATGGCGATGCGCGCGATACCCGCGTCGCGAAACCGCTCAAGGCTGTGGGCGATCAGCGGCCGTCCGGCAATGGGCAATAGCGGCTTGCTGCCGCTCCACCCGCCCGCGCGTAGCCGGCTGCCCTCGCCCGCGGCGATGATGGCGCCCGCGGTGATTGCCCCGATGTTGCCAGGCTGCGCCGTGATGACAGGCCCCGTCATGCCAGGAGCTGGACGAGATCGGTGAGACGCGCAATCACCGGATGATCGATGGCCGAGGTCTCCGTCGCTTGCATTTCGGCCGGCGCGATCCAGACAAAATCCATGCCCATGCGCCGCGCACCTTCGCGGTCGCGGCGCAGGGAATCGCCGACGAAAAGCGTGGTCGCCGGCACCGCGCCCAGCGGGCGAAGCGCTGCTTCGAAGATGGCAGGATCCGGCTTTTCCGCGCCGACGCGGTGGCTATCGACAATCGCACCGAAGAAAGGGGCGAGCCCGGCCCCGGCGCAGATCGCTTCCAGATTGCCGTAGAAATTGGAGACGATGCCCAGACGGCAGCGGCGGGCGAGTTCGCGCAGGAAGGGCCGATTACGGGTAAAGCAGGTTTCCGCCTCGGCCATGAAGCGGGCCGCCGTCCGCTCGCCCCGCGGCTTGTCCGGCGAGGTACCCGGCCCGGCAAAGCCTGCTTCCAGGTTGCCGGTCAAAACGCCAAGGGTGGCGGCCAGATCCGCGGTCCGCGGGATGGTTCCCACCAGCCTGTCATCGGCGGCGTAAAAAGCCGGCGCGAAATCCGCAGCACTCATCGCCAGCCCTTCCGCCAGGTAGTGGCTATGGACGCGTTCTTTCCACGCCACGCCATCGGAATCGAGCGTGCCGCCAAAGTCGAACAGCACCGTCTGGTAACGTTGAGGCATCGCTCACTTGCGTTCTTTGCCCGGCTGAGATCAACCGCCTGACATCAGCCTGCCGCGGCGCCCTCGCCAGGCAGCCGCGGCTGCGGCTGTTGATCTAGCCCCGGGCGTTTTTGTCGCCGACGGTCGGCTCCGGCAGGTCGAAGGACACGCCGTCGATCAGGGCGTTGCAGGCATCGCGCGCGACGCTGTCACGCATTTGGCGCGGGGGCGTCTTCATGTAATAGGCGGACGGGCCCAGCAGCGGTCCGGAAACCCCGCGTTCCTGTGCCACCTTGCAGCAGCGCAGCGCATCGATCACCACACCGGCGCTGTTCGAAGAATCCTCCACCGACAGACGCATCTCGATCTCGACCGGCGCGCCGCCGAATCCACGGCCTTCCATGCGGATGAAGGCCACCTTGTTGTCCTGCTGCCAGGGCACATAGTCGGACGGGCCGATGTGGATATTCCTCGTATCCAGCCGCTCGTCGAGCTGCGACTGCACCGATTCCGTCTTGGAGAACTTCTTCGACTTCAGGCGGCGGCGTTCCAGCATGTTGAGGAAATCGGTGTTGCCGCCCGTGTTGAGCTGATAGGTACGCTGCAAGCTGACGCCGCGATCGGCGAACAGGCGCGCGAGGCTGCGATGAACGATGGTGGCGCCGACCTGGCTCTTGATGTCGTCGCCGATGATGGTGAGACCTGCATCGGTGAATTTCTTCGCCCATTCCGGATTGGAAGCGATGAAGACCGGCACGCAATTGACCATCGATACACCGGCATCGAGGCAGGCTTGGGCGTAATGCTTGACTGCCTCTTCCGAGCCGACGGGCAGATAGCAGAGCAGCACGTCAGCCCCCGAAGCGCGCAGCGCCTCGGTGATGTCGGTCGCCGCGAGATCGGTCGGCCGAAACGCCTCATCATCGGAATAATCGGCCATATGAGCGGCCACACCGTCGAGTTGCGGCCCCGCCTGGACGATGACATTGGAGACCGGCAGCGCGCTCTGGAAGATGCGCGTGTTGTTCGGCTTGGCGAAGATCGCCTCTTCGAGCGCGTGGCCGACCTTGCGCCGGTCGATATCGAAGGCAGCGACGAATTCGATGTCCGAGGTGCCGTAGCCGCCGATATTCTGGTGCATCACGCCATCGAGTTCGGCATTGCGATTGGTACGGTAGTATTCGACGCCCTGAACCAATGCACTGGCGCAGTTGCCGACACCGGCGATGGCTACCTTGATCTTTTTCATGAGCCGTAAAACTCCTAAGCGTTACCACGTCAGCGCAACTGCAGCAGTCGACGAGCCAAGCAGATCGGCAGATCCAGACTGCAAATCAAGATCGCAAAAATGCGCTTCGCGACTCGCCGTCACCGGACGAGGCCGCAAGCTTGACGTCATAAGGACCAACTTTTGAAGGATATACTACAACGGTATTGGTCTGAAAAGTGACCTTGCCGCCGTGCCGAAGTCGCTGCTGGGCGCCGGCAGGGCCCGCCTAACTAATTGAAAAGACTTCACTATAACACCGACCGGCAATTCTGCGTCGGCTGCGGCGGTTTGTCATGCAACGCTGGCAGAGCCTTCCGGCCGCCCGTTCCTGGCTGAGTGATTCTGCCCGATGCGGAGCTTATTGCTGCGGCTTGAAGGGGCAGGCCATCGAGGATGGGGTCAGCGTCTCGTCGGAACGCCAGAAATACGTCGCCTGAAAATCACCGCCACCCATAAGCTGTCCGTCCAGATTGCCGTTCCAGGTGTCGAAATAGATATGGAGAACCGGCGGATCGAGATACCAGGCTGCGCCGTCGCTGCCGATCTTGGCCGCATAAACCTCAGCGCGGCCGAAATCGTGAAACTTGATCTGACGGATGGGGCAGTCCGGCGACTGTGCCAGCCAGACCGTCTCAACCAGCTTGACCTCGGCTGCCCACGCGGTGCCGAAAGCCGCCAGTACCAGGGCGGCGGAAACCGGGATCCTCAGCAAGCGAAAGAGCGGCATGATCGGGCTCGCATGGACGCGAAGCCCCGATCCTAGAACAAGTTTGGATCAGAGCCGCGAAAAGATAATCAGGCTGACCAGATACAGGACCGCCATGAGCGCCGCCCCGGCCATGGTGATGGCTTTGGGATCCGCCGATTTCGGCTGCAGCCACCAGCCGAGATACTTGCTGGTGAAGGGAACCGCATAGTTGAGGATACAGACGCTCACCACATTACCGATGAACAGGGTCAGGAAGAATGGCAGCTGCAATTTGCCCATCAGGATCGGCGTCCCCACGAGCAGACCAAAGATGAAGACGATCGGATAGAGCAGCGACAGGACGATCATGTTCATTTTCCAGGCAGCGGGTCCGCCGGCGGCAGAATCCCCCATGCGGAACCACTGGTCGAACCCGGTGCGCGCGATGCGCGCATGGACCTCTTCGACGAAGGCTTCGGATTCTTTCAGCAGCTTGTTGCGCACCGGCGAAACGAGCCAGCCCTGCAAATGTTCCTCGCTGTCGAATCGCAGGATCGCCAGCCAATCCTCCTGGACGCCGGGAACAGGCGGCTCGAAGCGATAACCCTGGAAGCCCGGCGCTTTCGATTGCGCGGCCGCGATCTTCTGCTCCCACTGCCGATATGCCGCTTCCTGCCCCGGCTTGATCCGGGTGGAGATGACAGC
>DASXQK010000092.1:0-3730 GCA_036493015.1 Dongiaceae bacterium
CATCGCCGGCTACCTGATCGCCTCGTCGGGCTTCGGCTGGCCTCTGCTTATCGGTGGGGGCCTAAAGATAATCTATGATGTAACGCTCCTCCTGATGTTCCGCCACATTAAGCCGCCGGAGGAACAGCGCGCAGCTGATGCGGGAAGGAATCTGCTATGAAGCCGTTCGCTGCTTTATCCGCGGGCGCCGGCCTGGCGCTTGGTTCGGCGCTGCTTTTCGGCGCCAGTACGCCGCTTGCCAAGCTCCTGCTCGGCGAGGGTCTCGACCCTCTGCTGCTGGCCGGTATCCTGTATCTGGGGTCGGGGGCCGGCCTCGGTCTCGTCCTTCTCACCCGCGGGCGCCTTTTTGCCGCAGCATCGGAAGCGCCGCTGCGCCGCGCCGATTTGCCCTGGCTCGTTCTGGTCGTGCTGTTCGGCGGCATCGCCGGGCCTGTCCTGATGATGGCAGGGCTTGCCAACGTCCCCGCCTCAGCGGCGTCGCTTCTGCTCAATCTCGAAAGCGTCTTTACACTCGCCATCGCCTGGCTGGTGCTCCGTGAATCCGTCGATCGGCGCCTGCTGCTCGGGGCCGGTGCCATCCTGGCGGGCGCCGTGCTTCTCTCCTGGAGCGGATCGGTCTCCGGATTCGGTTTCGGTTGGGGCGCGGCGCTGATTGCGGCGGCCTGCCTTGCCTGGGGCATCGACAACAACCTCACCCGTAAGATCAGCGCCGGCGATGCGGTCCAGATCGCCTGCGTCAAGGGGCTCGCCGCCGGCATCGTCAATCTCAGCCTGGCTCTGGCGCGGGGCACGCCGCTGCCCGGGCCTGGTCTTTTCCTGGCCGGGGGGCTGCTCGGATTCTTCGGCTATGGCGTCAGCCTGGTCCTGTTCGTGCGGGCGCTACGCCAGATCGGCACGGCGCGAACCGGTGCCTATTACGCCGTCGCACCATTCTTCGGCACGCTGCTCGCCATCGGCTTATTGGGCGAGCCCTTTACGCTGCAGCTTGCGATTGCCGGCTTGCTGATGGGGCTCGGCATCTATTTCCACCTCGCCGAGCAGCATGAACATGAGCACCCCCACGAGGCGATGTTGCATGAGCACAGTCATGTTCATGACGATCACCATCGCCATGGCCATGGACCGCTCGACCCGCCGGAAGAGCCGCATGCCCACGCCCATCGCCATGGGGCCATGATTCATAGGCACCGGCATTTCCCGGATATCCATCACCGCCACCCGCATTAGGGAGCGCTGCCGGTATCGGACGGTCAGACCTTGGCGTCGAGGGCGGCGAGTGCCGCGGCGGTCACGATCTCCGATACCGTGGCGCCGGTCTGGACGATCTGGGCGGAGTGGCTGAGGCCCGAGAGCACCGGTCCGATGACCGTGCCGCCGCCCAACTGCTGCAGCAGCTTGGCGGCGATGGCCGCACTGTGGAGAGCAGGCATCAGCAGCACATTGGCGGGGCCGGTCAGGCGGCAGAAGGGATAGAGCTCGCGCATCTGCTCGAAATCCAGCGCCACATTGGGCTGCATTTCGCCGTCATATTCGAAATCGACCTTGCGCCGATCGAGCTCGTGTACCGCATCGCGAATGCGCTCCATCTTCTCCCATTGCGGATTGCCGAAATTGGAGAAGGAGAGCAATGCAACGCGCGGCTCGTGCCCGTGCCGGCGTGCCACGGCGGCGGCCTGGATGGCAATGCCCGCCATTTCCTCCGCGGTGGGCAATTCATGCACGGCCGTGTCGGCCAGCAGCACGGTTCGCCCGCGGGCAATGACGATGGAAAGCCCGAACAGGATCGAATCCGGTTTGGGGTCCAGCACGCGGCGGATTTCTTCCAGGTTGGTCGCAAAGCTGCGGGTCACGCCGGTGACCATGCCGTCGGCATCGCCCTCGGCCACCATGCTGGCGGCAAAGACGTTGCGGTCCTGGTTCACCATGCGCAGGCAATCGCGGAAGAGCGCGCCGCTGCGCTGCAATCGGCGATACAGCACCTCGGCATAGTGCTTGTTGCGCTTGGAAAGCCGGGCATTGATCATCTCGACGCCGTCGGGTTCGCCCAGGCCAGCCGCAGCCATGGCGGCCAGGATGCGCTCCTCGCGCCCCACCAGGATCGGCGTGCCATAGCCCGCGTTATAAAAGGCGACGGCGGCGCGAATGACCTTTTCGTCCTCGCCCTCGGCGAAGACGACGCGGCGCGGATTGTGACGTACCCGCTCGAAGATGAGGTTCAGGCTGGCGGCGCTGGGATCGAGGCGCGCGGAGAGGTCGGCGCGATAGGCCTCCATGTCCAGGATCGGCTTGCGCGCCACGCCGCTTTCCATCGCGGCCCTGGCAACCGCAGCGGGCACGGTTATGATCAGCCGAGGATCGAACGGCACCGGGATGATGTATTCCGGCCCGTAGCGCAGGCGCTGGCCGGCATAGGCCGCGTCCACTTCGTCCGGCACATCCTCGCGCGCGAGATCGGCCAGCGCTTGCGCCGCAGCGATCTTCATCTGCTCGTTGATGGTGGAAGCACGCACATCCAGGGCGCCACGGAAGATATAGGGAAAGCCGAGGACGTTATTGACCTGGTTGGGATAGTCCGACCGGCCCGTCGCGACGATGGCATCTTTGCGGATGGCATGGACCTCCTCCGGCGTGATCTCCGGATCGGGATTGGCCATGGCAAAGATGATCGGCTTGTCGGCCATGGATTTGACCATCTGGGATGTGACCGCGCCCTTGACCGAAAGGCCGATGAAGACGTCGGCATCGCGCATGGCCTCATCCAGCCCTCGCGCCTTGGTGCGCGCCGCATGGGCGGACTTCCACTGGTTCATGCCCTCGGTCCGGCCCTGATAGATCACGCCCTTGGTATCGACCAGAATGCAGTTGTCATGGGGCAGGCCCATGGACTTCACCAGCTCGACGCAGGCGATTGCCGCCGCGCCGGCGCCGTTCACCACCACCTTTATGTCTTTCAAATTGCGGCCCGTCAGATCGAGAGCGTTGATCATGCCCGCGGCGGTGATGATCGCGGTGCCGTGCTGGTCGTCATGGAAGACGGGAATGTCGAGAAGCTCGCGCAGGCGCTGCTCGATGATGAAGCATTCCGGCGCCTTGATATCCTCCAGATTGATGCCGCCGAAGCTGGGGCCGAGGTAGCGCACGCAATTGATGAACTCATCGACGTCGCGGGTATCGACCTCGAGATCGATGGAATCGATATCGGCGAAGCGCTTGAAGAGGACGGCCTTGCCCTCCATGACCGGTTTCGAGGCAACGGCGCCCAGATCGCCCAGCCCCAGCACGGCGGTACCGTTGGAGATGACGGCAACCAGATTGCCCTTGGCGGTATAGTCATAGGCGAGGCTGGGATCGGCAGCGATGCGAAGGCAGGGAACGGCAACGCCCGGCGAATAGGCGAGCGACAGATCGCGCTGGGTGGTCAAGGGCTTGGTCGGCCGAATCTCGATCTTGCCCGGCCGCCCCTGTGAATGGAACAGCAGCGCCTCTTGATCCGTGATGGTGGCGCGCGGGTTCGCCATCGAAAGCCCCCTGATCGTTTTTTGCTCTTGCTTTCAAGGCTTGCATGAATTGCGGGGGAAAGGAATAGGGCCGGCATGCAGATGCTGCATGGCCCGGCCACCGTTTCGCCGCCGACTCATGGCTGAGCTGTCAAAATCCGGCTAATCTCCGCCGCCATGTCGGAAGCCCTGCAATCGATCGGCGATGCCTCGCCCCTGATGGCGCAATATCA
>DASXQK010000093.1:0-3500 GCA_036493015.1 Dongiaceae bacterium
GATGCACGGGCCGACCGCTCGCCCGGCGAGTTCTACCAGCTCGATTTCGAGATGTCCTACGTGACGCAGGAAGATGTCTTCGCCGCGCTGGAGCCGGTGCTGCATGGCGTGTTCGAGGAATTCAAGGGCGATCGCCGCGTCGGCCCGCGGCCCTTCCCGCGCATCCCCTTCGACGAGGCGATGCTGAAATACGGTTCCGACAAACCCGATCTGCGCAACCCGCTGGTGATCACGGACGTCAGCGACATCTTCCGCGACTCGAGTTTCGGCATCTTCGCCAAGTCGGTAGCGGCCGGCGGCATCGTGCGTGCGATCCCGGCGCCCGGCACGGCCGAGCGCCCGCGCAGTTTCTTCGACAAGCTGAACGAGTGGGCGCGCGAACAGGGAGCGGCGGGCCTGGGCTATGTCATCTTCGCCGACGGCGCAGGCAAGGGGCCGATCGCCAAGAACCTGGATGGCGAGCGCCTGGCGGCGCTGCGCGCGGCGACGGGACTCAACGACGGCGACAGCGTCTTCTTCGTCAGCGACAAACCGACAGTGGCGCAGAAATTCGCCGGAGCGGTGCGCACGAAACTGGGCCAGGAGCTGGCCTTGATCGATGCCCGCGAGTTCCGCTTCTGCTGGATCGTGGATTTCCCCATGTTCGAGCGCGACGAGGTCACCAACGCCATCGGCTTCAGTCACAACCCCTTCTCCATGCCCCAGGGCGGCCTGGAAGCGCTGGAGACCAGTGACCCGCTCACCATCAAGGCCTATCAGTACGATATCGTCTGCAACGGCGTGGAGCTTTCCAGCGGCGCGATCCGAAACCATCTGCCGGAGATCATGTACAAGGCCTTCGCCATCGCGGGATATCCGCAAAGCGAGGTGGAGACCCGTTTCGGCGGCATGCTGAGCGCGCTGAAATTCGGCGCCCCGCCCCATGGCGGGTCCGCGCCCGGCATCGATCGCATCGTCATGCTGCTGGCCGATGAGAAGAACATCCGCGAGGTCGTCGCCTTCCCGCTGAACCAGCAGGCGCTCGATCTGATGATGCAGGCGCCCTCGGGCGTTCCGCCGGAGCGCCTGAAGGAGCTGCATATCCGCCTCGATCTGCCGCCGGCGAAGAAGTAGCCGCCGCAATCTCAAGCCATGCTGCCGGATTCTGGCGCGTTGCCAAATCCGGCTGCTGCTTCTAGAGTCCGGCATCCCGAAACCGCCGAAGGAACGACTATTGTCACGGCCTGCCGATGAAGGATTCAGCCTGCCTGCAGCCTGGGCGGCGCATGGCCGCTGCTGGCTCGCCTGGCCGACGCGATCCGAGACCTGGGGCGAACATCTGGATGCGGTGCGCGAGGTCTATTCCGAGGCCGCCAACGCCATTGCCCGTTTCGAGCCGGTCACCTTCATCACCAAGCCGAAGAACGTGGCGGAAGTTTCGCTCGTCACCGGCAATGCCGTCGCCACGCTCTCGCTTTCCCATGACGATTCTTTCCTGAACGATAACGGCCCGCGCTTCGTCACCGACGGCAAGGGCCTGGTCGCGGGCGTTGCCTGGCGCTGGAATGCCTGGGGCAACCGCTATCCCGATCATGAGCGCGACGCCGCCGTCGCCGAAGGTTTGCTCGAGCATCTGAAGCTGAAGCGCTTTGCCGCACCCCTGGTGCTGGAGGGCGGCGCCATCGATGCCGATGGCGAGGGCACGCTGATCGCTTCGGAGCCCGTGCTGCTGAATCCCAACCGCAACCCCAATCTGGATCGTGCCGGCGCCGAGCTGATCCTGGGCGAATATCTCGGCGCCAAAAAGATCGTCTGGATCGCCGGCGCGCTCGCGGGCGATCCGGCCGGCGGGCTGATCGACAACGTTGTGTGCTTCGTTAAGCCCGGCACCGTGCTGGCGCTGAGCACATCCGATGCCACCGACGTCAATCACGCGGCTCTCCAGGACAACATCGCCCGGCTCAAGGCCGCGACCGATGCCAAGGGACGGAGCCTGGAAGTGATAGAAATCGAACAGCCGCGTTCGCGCCAGACAGAGGGCGGCCTCCGGTTGCCGCTTTCCTATACCAGCCTCTATCTCGCCAATGGCGCGGCCATCGTTCCCGCATTCGAGGATCCGATGGATAACAAGGCCTTCGAAATCTACGTCAAGGCGTTTCCCGGCCGCGAGATCATCCAGGTGCCGGCGCGCGAGATCGCTTTCGGCGGCGCGGGGCTTCGCGCCATCGCATTGGGCCAGCCGGCCGGCCTATCTCCAGCGTAAGCGTCGGCCGCTTAGGCGGGCAATCAAGCCGCCTTGGCGCGTCAGCCCGTCTTCTCGCCGGCGAGCGGGGCAACCAGATCCCAATCCGGCGCGCGCAGCCGATAGCCAACGCCGGTTTCCGTCAGGATCTGCTGCGGACGCTCCGGATCGGCCTCCAGCTTTTGGCGCAGCGCGCGGATATAGACGCGCAGGTATTGCACGTCCGTCTCGCCGCCCCAGACCTCGCGCAGGATGAATTTGTGGGTCAGCACCTTGCCGGCATGGGCGACCAGAAGGCGCAGGATGTCGTATTCACGCGGCGAGAGGCGCACCTCTTCGCCGCGGACCACGACGATGCGGCGCACCAGATCGACGCTGAGATCCCCGCTGCGGAAGATTGCCCGCTCACCTTGTTGCTGCAGGCGGTGGCGTAGTGCCGCGCGTACCCGCGCATGCAGCTCGTCGACACCGAAGGGCTTGGTCAGGTAATCGTCGGCGCCAAGATCGAGTGCCGCGACCTTGCCGCGCTCGTCGGTGCGGCTGGACAGCACGATAATCGGGATGCTCGATCCCAGCTGGCGCAGCTCGCGGATGACCTCGAACCCGTCCTTGCCCGGTAATCCCAGATCGAGAATCAGGATATCCATCGGGCTGCGGCGTAGCGCCTCCAGCGCTGGTTCGCCGTCTGCGGCCTCGATCACCTGATAGCCCTGGGCGCCCAGGCTGGTGCGAAGGAACCGGCGGATCGCCGGTTCGTCATCGACGATAAGCACGCGCAAGGGGACCGTGCCGGACATCATGCGGCGTCGCCATGCAGGGAAGGGGGCTGGGCGGGAACAGGCAGCGTGATGGTGAAGACGGCGCCGGAGCGGTCCGGGCGGTTGCCCGCGACGATGTGGCCGCCCAGCGCCTCGACGAACCCCCGGCAGATGGCAAGGCCGAGGCCGGTGCCCGCGCGCCGGCGGTCGGTTGCGTGCACGCGGTAGAATTTGCCGAAAATGCGCTCGACGTCGGATGCAGGAATGCCGTCGCCTTCATCCAGGATCTCCAGCCGCACGGCGCGAGTATCGCCACGCATATCGGCGCCTAAATCTGTACTGGCACGCAGCCAGATCACCGAATCGCGCGGCGCGTATTTCGCCGCATTGTCCAGCAGATTGAACAGCACCTGCTCGAACAGCACCGCATCCAGCTTCAGCATCGGCAGGTCCGCCGGCAGCCGCATCTCGATGCGATGGCCGGCGAGCATCTTGCCCGCGCGCTGAAGGGCGGTGCCGAC
>DASXQK010000094.1:0-10039 GCA_036493015.1 Dongiaceae bacterium
GCATTTGATGTCGAAGAACTTCTCGGCGCCCAGATCGGCGCCGAAACCGGCCTCCGTCACCACATAGTCGGCGAGCTTGAGCGCCGTCTGGGTGGCCGTCGCGGAGTTGCAGCCATGGGCGATGTTGGCGAAGGGGCCACCGTGGATGAAGGCCGGGTTGTTCTCCAGCGTCTGCACCAGGTTCGGCTGCAGGGCATCCTTCAGCAGCACGGTCATCGGGCCTTCGGCCTTCAGGTCGCGGGCCAAGATCGGTTTCCGGTCGCGGCTGTAGCCCACGATGATATTGCCCAGGCGCTTGGTCAGGTCCTTGAGATCCGTGGCAAGGCAGAAGATCGCCATCACTTCGGAGGCCACGGTGATGTCGAAGCCGTCTTCGCGCGGGAAGCCGTTGGCGATTCCGCCCAGCGAGGAGACGATGCTGCGCAGCGAACGGTCGTTCATGTCCAGGACCCGCCGCCAGGTGACGCGGCGCGTATCGAAGCCCAGCTCATTGCCCCAGTAGATGTGGTTGTCGATAAGGGCGGAAAGCAGATTGTGCGCCGAGGTGATGGCGTGGAAATCACCGGTGAAATGCAGGTTGATGTCTTCCATCGGCACAACCTGGGCATAGCCGCCGCCCGCCGCACCGCCCTTGACGCCAAAGCAGGGGCCGAGGCTGGGCTCACGCAGGCAGATGATCGCCTTTTTGCCGATATGGTTCAGGCCGTCGCCGAGACCGACCGTGGTGGTGGTCTTGCCTTCGCCCGCCGGCGTCGGGGTAATTGCCGTGACCAGAATCAGTTTGCCGTTCGGCTTGCTCTTCAGGCTCTCGATGAAATTGAAGGAGACCTTCGCCTTGGTCGGACCGTAGCGGTAGAGGTGCTCGTCGGGGATACCGATGCGCTTGGCAATATCGCCGATCGGCAGCATTTTTGCTTCACGGGCGATTTCGATATCGCTGCCCACCTTCTTGGCCATCTCGGAGGCTCTCCTTCAAATTCCCTGATTGTGAGGCCCGGACGGGCCGCTCTGCCTTGTTATCGGCCGCCCTCGCAAAGGCGCCGGCAACCGTAGGACACGGTCGCCGGCGCAAATCGCCTGGGCGCGACGAAAACTAGCGCCCTAAAGCCTAGCAATCCAGCGTGTTATTGCTTTCCCAGGCCGTCAGATGGCGGCAATAGCTTTGCCATTCGTCGTTCTTCAGCTTGAGGTAGCTGTCGATGACGCCATCGCCCAGCCGCTCGCGCAATACCTTGCTCTTGTCGGTCAGACGCAGCGCATCCAGCATGTTCAGCGGCAGCTTCCTGACGCCCTTAACCGTATGGCCCTCGGTGTACATGTTGATGTCGAGGCGCTTGCCCGGATCGCGCTGATTATCGACACCGTCGAGGCCCGCCGCCAGCACACCGGCCTGCAGCAGATAGGGATTGGCGGCACCATCCATCAGCCGCAGCTCGAAGCGTCCGGCATCCGGGATGCGCACCATATGGGTGCGGTTGTTGCCGCCATAGGTGATGGAGCTCGGCGACCATGTCGCGCCCGATATCGTCCGCGGTGCGTTGATGCGCTTGTAGCTGTTCACCGTCGGATTCCAGAACGAGCACAGCGCGTCGGCATTGTGGATGACGCCGCCGAGGAAGCTGTAGGCCATCTTGGAGAGGCCAAGCTCGCCCTTGGGATCATGGAACAGGTTGTTCTTGCCTGACTTGTCCCAGACCGAGACATGGGCGTGGCAGCCATTGCCGGTAAGGTTCACGAACGGCTTGGGCATGAAGGTCGCGCGGAAGCCATGCTTCTCGGCGATCGCCTTGGCCATGTATTTGAAGAAGACGTGGCGGTCGGCGGTGATCATGCAGTCGTCATATTCCCAGTTCATCTCGAACTGGCCGTTCGCATCCTCATGGTCGTTCTGATAGGGCTTCCAGCCAAGAGTTAGCATGCTGTCGCAGATTTCGGTGATCACGTCGTAGCGGCGCATCAGGGCCTGCTGGTCGTAGCACGGCTTTTCCTGGTTATCGGCAGGATCTGAAATCGCCTTGCCGTCCGGCGTGATCAGGAAATATTCGCATTCCACACCCGACTTCATGCGCATGCCCTTAGCCGCCGCCGCAGCGATCTGATCCTTCAGGATCTTGCGCGGGGACGCGGCGACTTCCTTGCCGTCCATCCAGAGATCGGCGGCGAGCCAGCCCACTTCCGGCTTCCAGGGAAGCTGGATCAGGCTGGCGGGATCGGGCTTGGCGAACAGGTCGGAATCGGCCGGCGACATGTCTAGCCATGTGGCAAAACCGGCGAAGCCGGCGCCGTCCCGCTGCATGGCCTCGATGGCCGCGGCGGGCGCCAGCTTGGCGCGCAGCGAGCCGAACAGATCGACATAGCTGATGAGGAAATACTTGATCTTCTTGTCTTTGGCGGCTTTGGCGAGATCGATGGTCATCGGACGTCCCCCTTGATGCGTTTCTTGTTCTGTCTTGTTCGAATTAGAACCGGCCGTTGCCGGGAATCCAGTCCGTTCCCGCGAGCGGCACTTTCGCCATCGCCGCAGCTTCGACGGTGAGCGCCACGAGATCGTCGGGCTCGAGATTATGCACATGGCTCTTGCCGCAGGCGCGCGCCACGGTCTGGAGCTCCAGCACCATCACCGAGAGATAGTTGCGCAGCCAGCGCGCACCCTGTTCCGGGCTAAGGCGCTTCTGCAGTTCCGGATCCTGCGTCGTGACGCCGACGGGGCAGCGGCCGGTATGGCAGTGATGGCACATGCCGGGTTCGGTATCGAGCTTGTGATAGTCCTCGATATAGACCGGCTTGTTGCAGCCCAGCGCCACCATGGTGGCGGAGCCGATGGCCACGGCGTCGGCGCCCATGGCGATTGCCTTGCCGGCATCGGCGCCGCTGCGGATGCCGCCGGAGACGATCAGCTGCACCTTGCGATGCATGTCGAGTTCCTGGAGAGCCTCCACCGCGAGACGCACCGCGGGCAATGTGGGTATGCCGACATGCTCGATGAACACATCCTGGGTCGCGGCCGTGCCGCCCTGCATGCCGTCCACCACCACCACATCCGCGCCGGCCTTCACGGCCAGCGCCACGTCATAACGCGTACGGGTCGCGCCGACCTTCACGTAGATCGGCTTCTCCCAATTGGTGATCTCGCGCAGCTCCTGGATCTTGATGGTCAGGTCGTCCGGTCCGGTCCAGTCGGGATGCCGGCAGGCGCTGCGCTGATCGATGCCCACGGGCAGCCGGCGCATGGCCGCCACGCGCTCGGTGATCTTCATGCCCAGCAGCATGCCGCCGCCGCCCGGCTTGGCGCCCTGCCCCACCACCACTTCGATGGCATCGCACCGGCGCAGGTCGTCCGGATTCAGGCCATAGCGCGAGGGCAGCACCTGATAAACGAGGGTCTTGGACGAGCGACGCTCCTCCTCCGTCATGCCGCCATCGCCGGTGGTGCTGGACGTTCCCATTTCCGTACAGGCCCGGCCAATGGCTTCCTTGGCGTTGGCGCCCAAGGCACCAAAGCTCATGCCGGCGATGGTGATGGGAATTTTCAGATGGATCGGCTTCTTGGCGAAACGGGTGCCGAGCCAGACATCCGTGGCGCATTTCTCGCGATAGCCTTCCAGCGGATAACGGGACACCGAGGCGCCGAGAAAAACCAGATCATCGAAGGTCGGCAGCTTGCGCTTGGCGCCGAAGCCGCGAATTTCATAGAGGCCCTGATCGGCGGCGCGCTGGATCTCGGCGATCACATTCGGCGGGAAGGTGGCGGAGGGGCGCAAGCCCCGTGGATCGACGCTCATAACTGGTGGACTCCCAACGGGCTCAACAAGTAGCGCTCAATAAGCGTCGGCGTGGTCGACGTGGAAATTGTAGAGCTTGCGGGCCGAGCCGAAGCGGCGGAACTTGCGCGCATCGGCCTTGATCCCGGCCTCAGCCAGCAGCCGCTCGAGCTTGGCGATATGGTGCGGCGTCATCTTCTTCTCGATGCAATCGGCACCCAGGCTTTCAACCTTGCCCTGGACGTAAAGCTTCGCCTCGTAGATCGAGTCACCCAGGCTTTGCCCGGCATCGCCGCAGATCACCAGATTGCCGGTCTGCGCCATGAAGGCACTCATATGGCCGACGGATCCGCCGACCACGATGGTGACGCCCTTCATTGAAATCCCGCAGCGTGCGGCGGCATCGCCCTCAATCACCAGCAGCCCGCCCTGACCCGAGGCACCGGCGGATTGGCTGGCATTGCCCTTCACCCGCACCGCGCCGGACATGATGTTTTCCGCCACCCCGACGCCGCAATGACCGTCGATGGTGACACTCGCCTGCTTGTTCATGCCGGCACAGTAGTAACCGACATGGCCTTCGATCCGCACCTCGACCGGCCGGTCGAGGCCCGCCACCAGCGCATGCGCGCCCTTCGGATTGACGATGCGCCAGGCGCGCTCGTTGGTGTCGGCCGGCAGATCGTGCAGGCGCTGGTTCAGGTCGCGTACCGTTTCGGCCGCGAGGTCGACATTGATCATGGGGTTATTGCAGGCTCCAGGTGTAGACGACGGCGGGCTTGGGTTCCCAGATGCTCGCCTTGTCGACGCCCGGCAGGTTGGCCAGGCTGCGGAACTCCGAGGCCATGGCGACATAGTCGTCGGTCTCGGCCAGCACCGCCGGCTTGCAGGAAATGGCGTCTCGCAGCACGGCGAAGCCGTCGCGGGTACCCATGGTGAAGGTATAGAAACCATCGAGATCGCGCAGGCCCGCTTCCAGCGCCTCGGGCAGGCTGGCGCCTTCGTCCATACGCTGGGCGAAGTAGCGCGCCGCCACTTCGCTGTCATTGTCGGTCTCGAATTCATGGCCGCGCGCGCGCAGCCATTTGCGCAGGTTGTTGTGGTTGCTGAGCGACCCGTTATGCACCAGGCACATGTCGGAGGCTGCGGTGAAGGGATGCGAGTGCTCGGTCGTCACCGCGCTTTCGGTCGCCATGCGGGTATGGCCGATGGCGTGGGTGCCTTCCATGGCGCGGACCGAATACTTGTCGATCACCTCCGCCGGCAGGCCCATATCCTTGTAGACCTCCATGAGCTGGCCATAGCCCATGACGCGAACTTCAGGATGATGCTGCTTCAGCCAGCGACGCACTATCGCCTCGTCGCTGGTGACGGTCAGCACGACATGGTTGCCCTTCACCTCGGTATCGACCTCAGCCGAGAGGTCCTCGCCCATCTGGCCGCCGATGGAGCGCCAGTGATAGTTTGGATCGGCATGAAACAGGGTCAGTTTGCATTGGGAGTCGCCGACCGGCTTGTGATAGACGGCGATGCCGGCGCTATCGGGGCCGCGATCGGTCATGCCAATCAGCATGGTCGACAGATGCTTGCCGAGCTGTGGGCGAAGCGCCGGGTTTTTCAGAAACAGCCCAACAATTCCGCACATGAAAATCGCTCCTTTTGAGGCGTGTCAGGTGACTGATGGCAATGTAGCGAAGGCCTATCAGGGCTTCAATGAAAAGAAAGAAAATTTCCCCTCAGGAAATGCGCGTTGCTCCTGCCGGACAGATTGAATGACGAATTCTTAATTCCCCCGCAAATGCCCGGACAGGCGCCGCCGGGCATAAAGATGGCCAGTCTAGCGCCTGATTACCGCCTGCCTTTCTGTCGTTACCAAGGCCAAACCCCTCTGCAAACCATTGGCCAGTAACGAATATCGAAAATCAGGTCAGGCGGAATGTCGTGCCGGCCCCGAACCTGGGTCGGCCTGCCGTCGCTCCGACCCCCTCACGCCCCCCGTGCGCTGGTCGGAGCGGCGGCCTCTCCTTCCATCTCCTCCCCTTACTCCGACGATTCCCGCAGATAGGTGATGACCGAGATAAAGCGGATTGGCAGCTTGCGCAGCTCCTCCGGTCCATGGGGCACGTCGGCATCGAAAAACAGGGAATCGCCCGGCGTCAGCAGATAGGTGCGGTTGCCGTGGCGATAGCCGACCTCGCCTTCCAGCATGTAGAGGAATTCGATTCCCTCGTGCTGGAACAGCGGGAAGACATCCGAATCCTCAGTCAGCGTGATCAGATAGGGCTCGACCGCCAGCGGGCGGCGCAGCGAATGGCCGAGAAGCTGATACTGATGGCCGGCACGCGTTCCCCGGCGCTCGATCTTCAGCCCCTCACCCGCCTTTACGAAAGTGGCGTCGCGTTCCTCCTCATATTTGCGGAAGAAGGCGGTCACCGGCACATGCAGCGCACTCGACAGCGATTGCAGCGTATCAAGCGAGGGCGAGGTCATGCCGTTCTCGATCTTGGACAGCATGCCGGCCGAAAGGCCTGCCTGGCGCGCCAGCTCCGCCACCGTCATATCGAGCTGGCGGCGGAAAGTGCGCACTTCACGGCCGATCGCTGTTTCCAGATTGCCGTCGCGTTTGCCCGCAAGCCCATGCGGGTCCTGCATGTCGGAGGCTTTGGACGGCGATCCGCGCACCATCAGCCGAGTTCGCTGAGCGCAGTAAGTCCGATAGGCCCGCCGTCGAACTCGTTCATCGCATCCTGGAGGCAATCCCACAGGTAATCGGCGGAAGCGCTGTCGGCCAACAGATGAAAGCCCGGCACGCTGCCGAAATCCTGGCGCAGGATGATGCCGCTCATCTTGGCGATGGACGTCTGTGCGATCTGGCCTTCGGCGAATTTCGCCGCCCGCAGATCGATGCCGCAGATCTTGGAAAACATCATGGCGCAATACTGGCCGCTGAGCGCAAACCAGGCATGGCTGTCGGATCGCGGCAGCGGATAGCCGATGGGTTTGCGGGGATTCTCCGTTCCCCAGCTCCAGGCCGCGTTCAGCTTGGCGATGAAACGGCCGCTGCCCTCGATGGAATCGATCAGCAGGATTTCGCTGGGCGAAAGCCGCAGTGCCACTTCGCCGCCGGCCTGGCGATAGCCGCGATTGCTGTCGGCTCCGATGGTCACGTCCTGGCTTTGCAGCCATTCGATGGTGCCGGCACCTTTGAAGCCGGTACGCGGCAGCGGCGAGAGGTCGGCAATTCCCAGGCGCCGGGCCAGCAGTGCCTCATCGTCGGGGTCATCGCCATAGCTCACGGCTACGGCGCCACCGTTGATCGCCTCGAAATGGGCGCCCTGCTCCTCCAGCTTGCGATAGATGAAGCTGCGGCGAAGCTGTGTATCGGGTTCGAGCGCGGCCACGGCCTACATCTCCTGCCGCTTGTTCTCGGGATCATAGAAGGGGATCGGCACGACCTTGCCGGTGATCAACTGGCCGCCACCGATCTTGATATCGAAGGTCTTGCCGTGCTCGGCCTGATCGGGTGCCACGTAGGCCATCCCGATGGTGCGGCCCAGCGCCGGCGAGCGAACGGCCGAGGTAACCCGGCCGGTGATTTCCTTGCCGCGCACGGTCAGGTGGCATTCGTCGGGCAGCGGTGCCGAGAGATCGTCCACAGTGAATCCCACCAGTTTGCGGGTCAGCGGCCGCTTCATCTGGATGGCGATGGAACGCCCGCCCATGAAGTAGGGTTTGCTCTTGGCGATCGCCCAGCCCATATCCGCTTCATAGGGATGGGTCAGGCCGTCGGTATCCTGGCTGATGATGACGTGGCCCTTCTCCAGGCGAAGGACACGCTGAGCCTCCACGCCGAAGGGCCGGATACCGACAGTGCCGCCCGCCGCCAGCAGCGCATCCCACAGCGCTTCGCCGTGGCTTGCCGGGACATGGATCTCATAGCCGAGCTCGCCGACGAAACCGACGCGCAGCAGGCGCGAGGGGATGCCGGCGACGCTGCCCATGCGCACGCCCATATAGGGGAAGGCCTGGGATGACAGATCGATGTCGTGACAGATCTTTGCCAGCACCTCGCGCGAGCGCGGGCCCGCGATGTTTACGCCGGCATAAGCCGCGGTAACATTCGCCACATCGACATCGAGGCGCCACTGCGCATTCCACTGCAGCATCAGGCGATAAACGGCATCGACGCCGCTGGTGGTCGCCGTAACGTAGAAATGCTCGTCATGGAAGCGGCAGGCGACACCGTCATCGATGATCGCGCCCGACTGGTCGCACATCAGTACATAGCGCGAGCGGCCGACCGGCTGCTTGGCGTAGCTGAAAGTATAGAGGCGGTTCAGGAACTCCGCGGCATCGGGACCGCGCACATCAAGCCCGCCCAGGGTCGAGACATCGATGATGCCGACGTTGTTGCGCACGTTCAGCGCTTCGTCGTGGATCGCCTTGGCGCGCTCGCTCGCCTGGCCATAAAAGGCCGGGCGGTACCACAAGCCCGCCGACATCATTCGCGCGCCCAGCTCCACATGCCGGTGATGCATCGCCGTGTGACGCTCCGGCTCGAAGACGCGGCCGGCAAGATGGCCGAATTTCTCCGGGACATAGGGCGGGCGCTGCGTCGTAACGGATAGTTTGGCAAGGTCGGTCTTCGTTTCGCGGGCAAGGATCCGCACGGCGGCGACGGCGGAATGCCGGCCCTGTGAAGGCCCCATGCCGACGGTGGAATAGCGCTTCAGCAGTTCGATATCGTCGTAGCCATCGGCAATGCCGTTGATCAGATCCTTGACCTGAAGGTCCTCGTCGAAATCGACGAAGTCGCGGCCGCGCTTATGCGGGAAGATCGGCCAGCCATGAGTCTGGCCCGCTGCACCGCGATCGGTCGATATGACGGCCGGCGGTTCGCTGCCGCCGGTGAATCCCGCGTCTTGCGCCGCCGCCCAGCCTGCCCGCTTGCCTTCGGCCAGCACCGAATCCGCGCGATAGGTTCCGTTGACCGAGCCGGCGGCAAAAACATGGGGCGGCAAAGCGGCCGGCACGAACATATTGGCCGCCTGATCATAGGCAAAGCGCGTGCCGGCATGATGCAGCAGCTGTCCCGTGGGGCTGTAACCCGTCGACATGCAGATCAGGTCGCACTCGAAGGTGATGCCCTTCCCGTCCGTCTCGCCCTCGGCGATGATCTGCGCCGCCGTCGCGCCGATGATGCCATGCCTGCCGGTGCCGGCGATCGCCTCGATCACCGCATAGCCTTCCAGGATCCGTATGTCGCGGCCACGCACGGCGCGCACCAGCGCCGTATCTCCGGCACGCTGGCGCAGGTCGACGACCGCCTGGACCTGGCAGCCCGCATCGCCGAGATCAAGCGCCACGCCATAGGCATCGTCATTGGCCGCGATCACGACGGCGCGCCGGCCAGGTTTCACGCCATATAGCCGGATCAGGCGCTGGGCGGCACTGCCCATCATCACGCCCGGCAGGTCGTTGTTGCGGAAAACCGCCGGCTGCTCCAGCGAGCCGGTCGCCATCACCACCGCCTTGGCGCGCAGTTTGTAGAAACGGTTGCCCTGGACGATCGAGAGCCAGTTATCGGAGAACCAGCCGGTGCAGGTGGCGTTGCGCAGCACGCCGATATTGCCGGCCGCGCGAATCTGTTCGGCGAGATGATCGGCCGTTGTTGCACTCTTGTCGCCTTCGCGATCGCCACGTGCGTAATTCAGCGAGCCGCCAAGCAGCGGCCATTCGTCGATCAGGATGACCTCGCCGCCGCCGGCGGCTGCCTGCAATGCTGCCGCCATGCCGGCAGGCCCGCCGCCGATCACGGCGACATCGGCGAACAGGTACTGTTTATCGAAATAACCGTGATGGGCGTAGGTATCGACCGTGCCCAACCCGGCACGGTTGCGGATGACCGGCTCCCAATGCTTCCAGGTGCCGTGCTTGTAGAAAGCCTTGTAGTAGAAGCCCACCGGCATGAAGCGCCCGAACAATTCGACGATCGAGCCGCGGTCGGCTTCCAGGCTGCCATCGTAATTCTGCGCCATCACGGCCAGCGCCGGCTCGATGGCGCGCCGGTCGGCCAGCACGTTCGGCTCGCTGCCGATTTGCACCAGTGTGTTGGCATCCTGTCCAGCCATGGTGAGGATGCCGCGGGGCCGGCGATATTTGAACGAGCGCGACAAGATCCAGTGATCGTCGGCCGCCAGGGCGGAAGCGACCGTGTCGCCGGCATAGCCCGTGTATTCGCGGCCCTCGAAGCTGATGGCAATGGCCCGCTGGCGGTC
>DASXQK010000095.1:0-6174 GCA_036493015.1 Dongiaceae bacterium
TCCTGTCGGGCCCAGCCGCTCACACCCGGTCCCGAGGCCGCAGGACATGCCAATTGCGCGACAAAACGCGGTTTTCCCCCTCGAAGGCATCGAGCCGACCCTCGAGAACGAAATTGCTCGCTGTCGCGGTCATCCGTGTCCAGGTATCCATCCGCGTCTTCCAAGTCCCTCGCGAAAAGCTGTGGGAATGGCTGATCTCGGCGATGGCCGACAGCGGATCGCCCTCGGTGATGGTGAAGCGCTCGGCCTTGTGATGCTCTTCGGTCATGTCGATATGGTCGATGGTGACCACGCCTTCATCCTCTTCGGTTGTAAAGACGTGGGTTCCGCTCACCAGATCGTGGTCGATCCATTCCCTGAGCCAGCCCGGACGATGCACCGTGCGCGCCAGCGGCGTCGGCGTTTCCGCCTTCGCAAAGGCCGGCAATTTCGCGTCTTCCTTGCGCGCCGCGCGAACCGGCAGCACGAGGTGCCCGCTGCCGGCGACGAAGCCGACATTTGCCGATGCGGGTGACGGCCAGACGATCGGCCAGTATGAGGCCGACAAGGCGAGGCGAATGCGATGTCCCTTGGGGAAGGTCTGGGCGATGTCGTTCATCCGGATCTGGATGCGATAGGTCCGGCCGGGCTTGAGGGCTTCCGGCTTTTCATGACTCGCATGATGGGTCAAATTCAACATGCCGAACGTAACCCTGAGCGATGAACCGTCGGGCGCCAGATCGTTCAGGCGGACGCAAAGCTGCGCCTGCGGGCGATCGACGCTGACCGCCAGCTCCACCACCGGCGCACCGAGGATCTCGACCGCCTCGCTCAGCGGCTCGCTGTCGAAAACCAGGGATTGCCCATCCTCGACGCTTTGATCCGAAGGCTGGTCGGGCGCCACGCCATAAGGGCACCAATGGCCGGCCAGAAGTCCGATGGCGAGATGGTTGGGCACGGTCAGTGTCGCGCCGGCCTCGGCTTTCTCCGCAAGCCCAGCTTCGTTCAGCGCCAGGTTTTTCGGGTTTACATTCGGGCTCGGCCATGACGGTTCGCCGACCCAACGCCCCGGCCGCTCCGCGTAGCCGCTCTTCGGCGGCGTCCAATCCTGCATCCATACCCGATAGGCGGGCTCGTCCATGACGCCGGTGTCGCGATCCTTCAGCCACTGATCCCACCAGCGCAGGCATTCGGTAAGGAAGCCGATGCGCGGGCCCGGATCGGCGAAATGCGGATAGCGATGGGCCCAGGGCCCGACTAGGCCCTTCTTCGGGCATTTCAATCCGGCCAGCAGACGCGGCACCGCATTGGAATAGCCGTCCGCCCAGCCGCCCACGGCGTAGACGGCACAGGTGATGTCGGCGTAATTCTCGCAGACCGAGCCATGCTTCCAATAGGCATCGCGGCGCTGATGCTTCAGCCAGTTGTCGATCAGCAGCGGCAGTTTTTCCAGCCTCTCCAGCCACATCTTGCGCCAGCGCTTGCCCACCAGCAGCGGGTCGGGCGGATAGGTCTGCAGCGAGAACATCATCGATGCCCAGGAGAAATTATCGACGAGCAAGGCACCGCCCATGTAATGCACGTCGTCGGCGTAGCGATCGTCGGTCGAGCAGAGCGAGATCACCGCCTTCAGCGCCGGCGGCCGGCGTGCCGCGACCTGCAGCCCGTTGAAGCCGCCCCAGGAGATGCCGATCATGCCGCACTTGCCGGTGCACCAGGGCTGTTTGGCGATCCAGGCCAGCGCCTCGAGGCAATCGTCCTGCTCCAGCTTCAGATATTCATCCATCATCGCGCCGTCGGATTCGCCGGTGCCGCGGATATCGACACGCACCCCGGCATAGCCGCGGGCCGCGAACCAGGGATGGGTCAGCGCATCGCGCGGCGCCGTGCCGTCGCGCTTGCGATAGGGCAGGTATTCCAGGATGGCGGGCACGGGATTCTTCTCGGCATCCACCGGCAGCCAGATTCGCGCCGCAAGATTCGTTCCATCCTTCAGCGGGATGAAGACGTTCTCGATCTCGCGCACCTTGCGCAACGCGGCTGCGGCATTCTTCGCCATGTGAATCCCGATCTGCCGGCGAAGCCGGCCTTACACCAAATCCCGCTTCACGCGATGTTCGAAGCTGCGGGTGAAGAACCGCTCGCCATCGGCAAAGGCGTCGACATGCGAGTGGAAGATGAAATGCGTGCGGTCGGCGCGCATGCGGATTCTGGTCTCGAGCCGTGCATGCCAGGGCTCCTGATCAGGGCCGGCATCGCGATCGTACTGGGCAAAGACCGACACGATCGTCTCGGCGGTCAGCGGGTCGTTATGGGCGATGCTGAATTCCTTGACCTTGCCGTAATCGCGCACGGTGCCGATGTCGTCGATGCGCATGCTGCCGTCATGGCGGGTGTTGCGCATGGTGGTCTTGTCGAGGCCGGCGTCATAGATCATCTGGCGCTGCTCGAGATCGGGCGAAAAGTTCGTGAGCTTCAGCGGCTTCGCCTTGCGCACGGGTGCGAACCCGGCGACCGGCCCCATGCCCTTTGCCGGCATGGCGGGCAGCGCGATCTCGCTCTCACCCGCAAAGACGGTAAGCGTCACGGGCTCCGGCGAAGGCCAGACCATGGGCCAGTAGCAGGTCGAGAGTGATACCCGCAGCCGCTCGCCGGCGGCAAAGAGATGCCCCGCCTCGGTCATGGAAATGCTGACGCGATATTTCTTGCCCGGCTCGAGCGCCGTGGGATTGGCGTGACTGTCACGGTGGGTCAGGTTCAATACGCCATAGCTGACGCGGGTTGCCGACCCATCGGCGCCCAGCGTGCTGAGCCGCGCCACGACGAAGGCGGCCGGCTTGTCGGACGAGAAACTCAGCGTTACCACCGGCGAGCCGATGATGGTGAGCGGTTCCTTGAGCGGCTCGGAATCGAATGTCAGCGAGCCCACATCGTCAATGCGCTGATCCAGCGGCATCTCCGGCGCCACCTTGCCCAGGCCATAAGCGCACCATTCGCCGCCGGCAACGCCGGTCGTCTGCGGGGATGACAACGTTAGCGCCTTGGCCGCTTCGGTCTTTGCCGACAGGCCCGCGGCATTGAGCGCAAGATGTTTCATCTCGGTCGAGGCTGACGGCCATGTGTCGAGGCCGACCCAGCGACCCGGCCGATAGTCATAGTGACCTTTGGGCGGCACGCTCTCCTGCACCCAAAGGCGCAGCGCGGGATCGTTCTCCACGCCCGTCTGCTTGCCCTTCAGCCAGCGATCCCACCAGCGCACGCATTCCTGCAGGAAGCCGATGGCCGGGTCCGGCACGCCGCGATGGGGATAGAGATGGCCCCAGGGCCCGACGAGGCCCTTGCACGGGACCTTCAGGTTTTCGACCAGGTCGAAGACGGCGGCCGTATAGCCATCGGCCCAGCCGCTGACTGAAAGCACCGGGCATTGAATGGCGCCGTAATCCTCGCAGACTGAGCCGTGGCGCCAGAAATCGTCGCGCCGCTGATGCTCCAGCCACACTGCCGGGAAGGGTTTTACGATTTCGAGCCGCTCCAGCCAGCGTTTTTGCCAATCCTTGCCCACCATGGCGGGATCGGGCGGCAGGGCCGCATAAGCGAAGAAGGCGCCGCCCCAATCCATGTTGTCCGCGATAATGCAGCCCCCCATGAAATGGGCATCGTCGGCGTAGCGATCGACGGTGGAGGAAAGCGAGATCACGGCCTTTAAGGCCGGTGGGCGGCGGGCCGCGACCTGCAGGCCGTTGAAGCCGCCCCAGGAGATGCCGATCATGCCGACCGCGCCGCTGCACCAGGGCTGGGCTGCCAGCCAGGCGATGATCTCCAGCGCATCATCCTGCTCGCGTTTCAGATATTCGTCGTGGATCAGCCCGTCGGAATCGCCGGTGCCGGTGATATCGACCCGCGCACAGGCATAACCCTGGGCCGCGATCCAGGGATGCGTCTCCTCATCGCGCATGCGGGTTCCATCGCGCCGGCGATAGGGGATGTATTCCAGGATCGCCGGCACGGGATTCTTCTCGGCATCAATAGGCAGCCAGAGCCGTGCGGCAAGCCGCCGGCCGTCGCTCATGGGAATCCAGGCAAGCTCGATTGAACGAACCTTGCCGGAGACGTCATCGATGATGGGCTGAGTGTTCATGACACCATCGCGATGCGCTGCATCGCGTCACTGAGAATGGATTATCGCCGGACGGCAGAGCAGGAGAGCAATCGAATTGAACAATCCGGTGTTTGAACTGTCAACGCCGCTCGGCCATAGTCGCTGACGAACATACTCGCCGAAGAACGAATTAATCGAAGATCGCGGAGGCGCGCCATCGATCAGCGGTTGCAGCAGTCGGTCGTAAATCGGGCGGGCGACTGGATTTTTCCCACCCAGATCCGCTTCGGTGCCGGAAGGCTCGCCGAGCTTGGCGAACTTTGCCGGCGTCTTGGCATGTCGCGCCCGCTCATCGTGACCGATCGCGGCTTGGCCGCGACGCCGATCGCCGCCCGGGTCATGCAGGCAGCTTCGCAGCAGGGTGTGACGCCAATGCTTTTTGGCGAGGTGCAGGAAAATCCCACCGGCGAGGATGTTGCCGCCGGTGCTGCCGCCTTTAACAAGGCCAGCTGCGACGGTGTCGTCGCACTGGGCGGCGGCAGTGGCCTCGATTGCGGCAAGGCGGTCGCCTTGCTTGCGGGTTGCGGCGGCTCGCTCTGGCGTTTCGCCTGGCCGGACCATGAGCCAGCGAGCGCCGAACAAGGCTGCTATCCGGTCATCGCCATTCCCACCACCGCGGGCACCGGCGCGGAAGTCGAGACCGGGTCGATGATCACGGATCCGACACCGGCCAAGAAGGCCATCGTCCATCCGGGCATGCTGCCCAAGGTCGTGATCGCCGATCCGGAGTTGACCATAAGCCTGCCAGCGCGCCTGACGGCGGCCACGGGCATGGATGCCCTCAGCCACAATCTCGAAGCGCTTTTTGTGCCGGCCTTCAATCCCATGGCCGATGCGATCGCGCTGGAAGGCACCGTGCTTGTTGCCCGCCACCTTGCCACGGCGGTCGCCGAGCCCGCGAATATCGAAGCCCGCGCCGGGATGATGACGGCGGCAATCATGGGCGCCACGTCCTTCTGCAAGGGCCTCGGCGCCATGCATGCCCTCAGCCACGCCATTGGCGCGCTGCATGAGCGCCATCACGGCCTGACCAATGCAGTGGTCATGCCCTACGTGCTGGCCTTCAACCGGCCGGCGATCGGTCCGCAGCTGGCCCAGATCGCCGCGGCGCTGAAGCTGCGTGGCGATCCGTTTGAGGCCGTGCATGGCTGGATTATCGAGCTGCGCCGGCAGGTGGGCATCCCGCATAGCCTGACGGGCCTCAATCTCGGCCCCGGCGATTTCCCGGCCATCGCCCGGCTGGCGGCAATCGATGGCTGTGCTGCGACCAACCCGGTGGCGCTGGATGAAGCCTCATGTCTCTCGATCCTGCAGGCCGCCGCATGAACAAGACCCGTCACATCGAAACCATGTGGATCCCGATGGCCGACGGCACCAAGCTGGCGGCGCGTGCCTGGCTGCCGGAAGACGCGGAGAAGAATCCCGTGCCGGCGATCCTGGAATACATCCCCTATCGCCGGCGCGACGGCACCCGCGATGGCGACGACCAGACCCATCCCTGGCTGGCCGCCCATGGCTATGCCTGTATCCGGCTCGATATCCGCGGCACCGGCGATTCCGAAGGCGTCATCCGCGACGAATATCTGAAGCAGGAACAGGACGACGCGCTCGAGGCCATCGCCTGGCTCGCTTCCCAGCCCTGGTGCAGCGGCAAGGTGGGGATGACGGGAATTTCCTGGGGCGGGTTCAATTCGCTCCAGGTCGCGGCGCGACGGCCGCCTGCGCTGAAGGCTATCGTCACCCTCTGCTCCACTGACGATCGCTATGCCGACGACATGCATTACATGGGCGGTATCCACATGACCGGGAATCTGGAATGGGGATCCAGCTTCTTTTCGATCATGGGCCGGGCGCCCGATCCGCTGATCGTGGGAAAGCGCTGGCGCAGCATGTGGCTCGATCGGCTGGAGGCGATGACGCCGGTCTACGCCACCTGGCTTCGTCACCAGACCCGTGACGATTACTGGCGGCATGGATCGGTGGGCGAGGATATCGCTGACATCACCTGCCCGGTCTTCGCCGTGGGCGGCTGGGCC
>DASXQK010000096.1:0-4050 GCA_036493015.1 Dongiaceae bacterium
CTTCAGCAGCCAGTCGCCGACGGCCTTTGGATTGGGTACACCGGTTTCCGGATCGGGCGTTTGCGGCCAGTCGGCCGGGCCGGGACCGGCCACCACATCGGCCTGCAGACGGGACGCAAGTCCGCTGTCGAGCAGCGAGCGCGCCATGAGTTCCGTGCCGGCGAGGCCGATACCGACGGCGAGCGGCGCTTCGATGATGCTGATTGGCTTCATGGGTTTTTCTCCCTTGTCATCGCTCGAGGATATGATCGACGGCCTTCTCGGCGACCATCATCACCGTGTTGGCTATGTTGACCGTCACCATGCTGGGGAAGACCGAGGCATCGCAGACGCGCAAGCCCTCGACGCCGATGACCTTGAGCGCGGGATCGGCCACGCTCATGCGATCGGCGGCATCCCCCATCGCCGCCGTGCCTGAAGCGTGATAGACGGTCTCGCAGGTTTCCCGCACATAGGCGGCGAGTTCGTCATCGCTCTGCAGATCGGGGCCGGGCAGGGCCTCGCGCACGATCAGCGCGCCGAGGGAGGGTGTGCCGGCGAGCTTGCGCCCATAGCGCAGACCCCTGATCAGCACGCGCATGTCATAGCCTTCGGGATCGGAGAAATAGTTCAGCTCTATCCGCGGGCCGGTATGCGGGTCGGCCGAGACAAGCGTGACCTGGCCGGTCGAACGCGCCCGCGTGACATTGGGCGAAGCCTTCACGGGGTTATCGATGCCGCCATAGCGCGGATGGTCGCCATACTTCTCCTTGACCCGCAGTCCGAAGTGATAGAGCAGGTCCGGCGCCGGCTGGTCCGGCTCCACTGTCGCCAGCAGCACCGCCTCGAAGGGCGTGATGGTCCAGGGCGGCGGCGCCTGCCGCAGGCTCCAGACGATGGGCGCAGCGGCATGATCGCGAAGCCTCTGGCCGACGCCCGGCCGGTCGGCTTTCACGGCAATGCCGAGCGAACGCAGATGGGGTGCGGGGCCAATGCCTGAGAGCATCAATAGCTGAGGCGTCAGGAAGGCGCCGGCGGTCAGGATCACCTCGCGCCGAGCATGGATGCGGCCCTTGGTCGTCTCGGCACCCCGCACACGGCCATCGGCGATCTCCAGCCGCAGGGCCGTGGTTTGCGTCCACACCTCCAGGTTCTTCGGCAGTTGGGCGAGTGGATGCAGATAAGCGGCCGAAGTGGAGGCGCGCCGATCGCCCTGGGAATTGAGCGGAAACCAGCCGACCCCGGGTGCGATGCGCTCACGGAAATCGACCAGCGGCAGGCCCATCTGCTGGCCTGCCTTCACGAAGGCCTGGCTGACAGGATTGGGTTTCTCGAACTGATAGACGCTGACCCGCTCTTCCACGCGCCGGAAATAGGGCCGCACGGCGTCTGCATTCCAGTTCGTGGCGCCGCGACGCTCCCATTCGTCGAAGTCGTGGTCGGGCGGGATCAGGAAGGCGCAGTCATTGTGGTTGGTGCAGCCGCCGAGAATCCTGGCTCGGCTGTAATTGAGGTTGACCGGACCGCCGGGGAGGGTGGAGGCCATCAACCCCCAGTCGTAGTCCGATGTCTGATCATCGAGGCGGGAAAGAAGTTCAGCCGCCGGATCGCCTTCGTCGGATTTGCCGGCCTCGAGCAGGATGATGCGGGTGCCGGTTCGCTCGGCCAGGCGGCGAGCGATGATGCAGCCGGCGGCTCCACCGCCGATGACAAGGAAATCGCAGGTCTCGATTGCTTCGGCCATGAGGGAGACCTGAGTTGGTTCAAATTATATGCAGTATGCATACATATTGCGGGCCGAGAGTCAAACCGCTCGCGCTCATGCTGATGCGCGGGCAGCCTCCTGCCGGACGAAGGCGCGGAATGCGGCGCATTTGGGCCGCTTCAGCGTCTCGGCTTCATAGACCAGGTAGTAGCCATAGCCTTCGGCAAAAGTCAGATCGAAAGGCGAGACGAGTCGCCCGGCCTTGAGATCGCCTTCGGCGAGGCTGCGCGCCATCAGGGCCAGCCCCTGACCGTCGAGGCAGGCCTGGATCAGCGCGTTCTCGTCGTCGAAGACGATGCCACGCAGGGCAATCGTGCGATCGAGACCGGCGACCAGCAGCCATTCGATCCAATCCTCCCGCGTTTCTTCATGCAGCAGCATCGCGCGGGCCACATCGGAGGGCTGCTTGAGTTCCAGGCGTTTGGCATAAGCGGGGGATGCTACCAGCGTAATAGCCGAGGGTCCGATCAGCTCGCTCACCACGTCCGGCCATTGGCCTTTGCCCCAGCGGATGGCGAAGTCGAGTCCTTCCCGGGCGAGATCGAGCACGGCCGTGCTGTGGCGCACCGAGAGGTCAATATCGGGATTGGATGTAGCGAAGCGGCCGAGGCGTGGCGCCAGCCAGCGTGCGCCAAACGAGGGCGTGGTGGTGACCGAGAGCAGATGTTCGCCGCGGCCGATATCCGCCACGGCGCGCGCGAGCGTTTCAAAAGCATCGCTCACCGCCGGCAACAGCCGCTGGCCCGCCGGCGTCAGGCTGAGGCGCCGGGTGCTGCGCTGGAACAGTTTGATGCCGAGCTGTTCTTCCAGGGCGCGAAGCTGATGGCTGACCGCCGCCTGGGTCACATGCAGCTCGGCGGCCGCCTTGGTGAAGCTCGCATGCCGGGCGGTTGCCTCGAACATGCGCAGCGCCGTCAGCGAGGGCAGGCGTGGCGACATGATTAATTAGTGTACCTCATTAATAGCGTGAGGAAAGCTCGTTTGTAAGGCGGGGCAAGAAAGGCCATGTTATCGCCAAGAGAAGAGGAAATGCCGACCTCTAGCGAATGCAAAGGAGATTAGCCATGTTTATAAACTACTTCACGGGCCCCGGTCTCGTGCGGCTCTATTGGCTGGAGCTTCTGACGGAAACCGTAGGCGCCCGCAAACGGGCAGAGCTGGCTCGTCCAAGCCATGTCCGCACACTGCTGGGCTGGATCCTGCGCGGGCTCGGTAAGCGGCTTTCCAGCCTGGGCGAACGGCTTGCCCCTCATGCCGATCCCTCGGCCACGCAATTCTGCGGTTGAAGAACCACCGGCCGCCGCCCTTGTTCTAAAGTTCAGGGCGGCGGACGGGTCAGGAGGCTTACATGGCCGAACCACGCGAAGGCGGTTGTCTCTGTGGCGCCGTGCGCTATCGGGTGACCAAGGCGCCGCTCGATAGCGGCTATTGCCATTGCCGCATGTGCCAGAAATCCTCAGGCGCGCCGCTCCAGGCTTCCGCCGAATTTCCCGCCGACGCCTTCGAGATCGTCCAGGGCGCTCCCAAGGCCTATCGCTCCTCGGCCGCCATGCTGCGGCATTTCTGCGCCGATTGCGGCAGTCAACTCACCTTTCGCGCGGCGCTGAACCCGACCTTCATCTCGATCAACCTGCCGACGCTGGATCATCCCGAGGCGCTGTCACCGCGCATGCATATTTGGTGCGAGAGCCGGCTTCCCTGGTTCGAGGTGAAGGACGATCTGCCGCGTTACGAGCGCGAAGGGCCGCCTGTCGCCTAAGCCCGGTCGACTTTGGTTTTTTTCGCTGCGATTACGGATTTTTCCTGGGTTATCTCGTATTTCGCCTCACCCTCACGGCGTCTGCCCGGCTGGCAATGACGCAGCGAGCGGCAACAATTGCCGAGACGTTTTCCGTGCTGCTGATTGTCGCCTTCGTCATCTTCCTGAGCGAGGGCCCCTGGTCGTTGCTAGGCCCGCCTCTCTTTGCCCTCTGCGTCTATATATTCTCCCTCGAGCGCGGGTTGTTGTCGCGACAGCTGTCTGCCCCGCCATTCCGCCAGCTTGGAATCTGGTCCTACTCCATCTACATGATCCATATGCTGATGCTGACGCTATTGACCGTCACCCTGCGTTTCGCCGAACGGATGTTCCATACCCCTCTGCACGCGGCGGAATCAGAGGGCAGAAGGATCGAGCTCTTCAGCGTCGGCAGCGCGCTTGCCAACAACACAGCGGTTATCATCTTCCTCCTCGCTGTCGTGATTGCTGCTTCGCTTTCATTCCGCTTCATCGAGAATCCTTGCCGGCGCTACGCCAATTCGGTTGC
>DASXQK010000097.1:0-9611 GCA_036493015.1 Dongiaceae bacterium
TGAGAGAAATGAAAAGACCGCATTCGCATAGGCTGACTGGCCCGAGACGAACATGTGATGACCCCAGACGAAGAAGCCGATCACCGCGATCCCTACCATGGCGAAAACCATGAAGTCGTAGCCGAAGATTCGCCGGCGGGCGAAGCAGGTGAACAACTCGGAGGCGACGCCCATGGCCGGCAGGATCATGATGTAGACGGCCGGGTGGCTGTAGAACCAGAAGAGATGCTGAAACAGGATGGGGTCGCCGCCGCGTTGGGGATCGAAGATGGGAATCCCCAGGAAGCGTTCTGCCATGACGAGCAGCAGTGACATCGCGAGCACGGGCGTCGCCAGCACCATGACGATACTGGTGGCATAGGTCGACCAGACGAACAGCGGCAGGCGAAACCAGCGGAGGCCCGGCGCTCGCAACATATGGATAGTGGTGATGAAATTGACGCCGCTCAGCACCGAGGAGAAGCCGCTCACAAACACGCCGGCGGCGGCCAGCAGTACGTTGGTGTGGGAATAGAGCGTCGAGTACGGCGTATAGAACGTCCAGCCGGTGTCGACGCCGCCGGCGACAAGGGCTGCAAGCGTAAGGGTGCCGCCCGCCATGAAAAGATACCAGGACAGCAGATTCAGCCGGGGAAAGGCGAGATCGCGTGCCCCGATCATCAGCGGCAGAAAGAAGTTGCCCAGTGTCGTCGGTATGGACGGCACCAGGAAGAACCACACCATGATGATGCCGTGAAACGTGAACAGCTTGTTGTAGGTATCGTCCGAGACGAGATCGCCCGCCGGCGTGAACAGCTCCAGCCGCACGATACCGATGGCGATTCCACCCAGAAAGAAAAACATGGTGATCGCAAGGGCAAACATGATGGCGATGCGTTTGTGGTCGGTCGTGAAAAGCCAGGAGCCGAGGGTGTGGCCATCATGCAGGTAATCGGGCCGCGCCAGTGCCTGATCGGTCATGGTTGACTCTCCGTCGCGGGCAGGGATTCCAGGTAAGCGAGAAGCGATACGAGGTCGGCCGGTGAGATCAAACCGTCATAGCCCGGCATAATGGGTTCATAACCGGCGACGATATCCGCCCTCGGCTCGAGAATGGCGCGCCGAAGATAGGTCTCGTCGACCGTCACGGTTCGCCCATCGGCCAGCGCGACCTTCGAATGAAATAGGCCATCCAATTTTGGCGCGTGCAGGTTCGACGCCCCGGCATGGCAGGCGGCACAACCGAGTGTGGTGAAGATCGCCGCACCCTGCCGGCTCAAGCTGTTGCCATGGGGCTGCCGGCTCTCCCAAGCGGTGTAGGCGGTCTCTGCCATCACTACGACGTGGCCCGTCATGTGCGAATGCTGTGTGCCGCAATATTCGGCGCAGAGCAGGTTATACGTGCCGATTTCGGTCGGCGTGAACAGGAGCTCCGAGGGCCGGCCGGGCAATACATCCTGCTTCACCCGAAATGCGGGCACATAAAAACTGTGGATGACGTCTTCGGATGTCATGATCAGGTGAACCGGCGTATTCACGGGCAGGTGTAGTTCATCGATCTCGCTGGCGCCGCCGGCATGTTGGACCTTCCACATCCATTGCCTGGCGACGACATGGATCTCCAGCGCGTTTTTCGTCGACGCCGTGGGGGCGCCAATCCCGCCGACAAACCACCAGAACAGGAAGATTGCCACGAACAGGGTTGCGATCGTCCAGCCGACCTCGAACTCCCGGCTGATCATGTCGGGCAGAGGACCCCGGCGCGCGCCGGATCCGCGCCGGTAACGGACGGAGAAGACGACTATCAGGACAAACAGCAGCAGGCAGATGAAACCGGCCATCAACAGGATCCAGAAGAAGGCGGTATCCACTGGCCGGGCGCCGGAAGCCGCTTCCGGCGGGAAGAAGGTGAAAGGACTCATGATGAGCGCCCCCGCCGGCAAATCAGCAAGGCGATGAAGCCGGCGAGTGACAGCACGACGATCGCTGCCGCCGCCTTAGTGGCCAGTAATACCGGGCCATCATACATGCCGGTGAGTAAGGCCAACCCGTTGCACAGGGAGCGGATTGTGCCAACCAAGCCCGGCGGCGGCTCGCCGGCCAGCGCGTCCTTCAGATCGACGGCGGCAAGATCGAAGGGAGAAAGAACTCCCCGCACCGTACCGTTAGGGGCCAGCAGATAGACGACGGCCGGATGAGCGAACTGATCGATGCCCGGGTCATAGATGTAGTGAAAACCTAATCCCCCCGTCGCTTGTTCGACGGTCTTCGCATCGGGCAGCAGCAGGGTCGTTGCGCCCTGCAATGCCATCGGAATCTCGGCCTTCGCCATGGCGAGCGCCGCGGCGGCCGTATCTTTGGGATCGATGCCCATGACGACGATCTGGAAACTGTCGGGCGGCAGCCGCGCCTGCTCAAGGGCAGCACCCAGCGAAAACAGCTCGGTGCCACAGAGCGTGTGGCAGGTGTAGTCGGCAAATACCAAAAATGCCGGACGGCCGTGCAGGAACGCGGTGAGTGTGGCGCGTCGCCCTGTCACATCGGCGATGACGAGCGCCGGATCGAAGCGGGCATGGGCCGGCGACTTCGCCTCAACGCCGGACAATTGCGCCGCAGTGACGCCGGCCTGCGCTGGCGCTGCCAGGATTGCCGCAAGCAACAAAGCAAGGAATATCCTCATGGCGAAGCGCCGACGGGGTCATAGGCCCGCGGTCCGCGGGCAACGATCCGCTTCATCGCTTCGTCGATCGCTAGCCGGCCATTGCCGCCCGCGAGCAGCCGCCTCTGGGCTGCTTCAAGAGCGCGGCGTTGGACATCCTCACCGGTGATGACCGCGGGTAACGGGAAGGCGCTCGCCTGGGGCAAACCACGGTGGATGCGCTCGCCAAAGAACAAAGTGAGTCCGCCGGCGATGGCTATCAGAAGCACCAGTATCGCCACCATGGCGATCGCGACTTGCCGGGTTGCGACTTGCGGGCTGCTGTCCTGCGCCGTCGGCGCTTTTTTAGCCTCGCGCATGAGGCATCCCTCGCGCCAGCAGCGGCGCAATTCCCAGCGCTGCGGCTGCCAGCACGCCCGCCGGGAGAATGCCGAGCCACAACGCGCTCAGACCGAGAGTGGGAATAAGAAGCCAGGTGATATGAAGAACGGCACCCACGACGACAAGGCCGCCGACAAGGCGCAGCCGCTTGCGGCTATGGCGTATCGCCGGCGCCATACAGGCCAGAAACGGCAGCGCCGCGCCGCAGAGAAAGGCGATACCCGCGATCACGGGCCACGCATCCATCGCGCGCGTTGCGAACCAAGCCACTTTCTCCGGTAGGTTGCCGTACCAGGTGATAACGAACTGGGTATAGGCGAAATAGACCGTCCCAAGCAGGGCGGCGATGATCATGCCGGCGAGATCGGCATTCGCCTGCTCGTCGCCTGACTGCGGCGCAAGGACCGCGACAAAGCCGAGTGCGGCCAGAATCTGTTCGATGCCAAAGCCCAATCCGAAGCTCGCCGATGACGAATGCGCCTGAACCGATAGTATCCAGTCGGCGGGCAGGAAGGTGAGGCAGAGCAGGTGGAGACAA
Source organism: Dongiaceae bacterium (assembly GCA_036493015.1). Lineage (GTDB taxonomy): Bacteria > Pseudomonadota > Alphaproteobacteria > Dongiales > Dongiaceae > DASXQK01. Next base: position 3,558 of record DASXQK010000097.1, read on the forward strand.
AGCCCGACACCGGCATAAAGGGGTCGGCGCCATGCGCTGCCCCAGGCGAGAAGACTCCAGATCGCCAAGCCGGCCAGCGTGCGCAACGCGAAGAACGGTCCGTTGGCATAAAGGCGGGCGACATCGCCGGGCACGCCCTGGCCGGGCCAGGGATAGATAGCGCCATGCGCGACAAGAATGGGCAGAGAGAGCGGGATCAACAGGATCGTCGCGCGCGCCGCGGGCTCGAGCACCGGCAGAAGCTCCCTGCCCCAACGGCCGCCGGTGAGCCCCTGGACCAGTAGCAAGGCAAGGCTGCCGATGGGCACTATCGAAAAGCAGATAAAGGCGAACAGCCAGGCGCGCGCCATCGCCGGGCCGATCAGGGCGAAAGCAGCGCCAGCAATAGCCAGCAGCGCGACACTGCCGGCGGTGAAAATCATGTCCGCTCGCGGCGACCTCATGGCGCCGCCTTTTGCGGCAACGCCGCCAGTTGCAGGGCGCGAATGTAGGCGACGATCAGCCAGCGATCAGCCGGTGCGACGCGATCGCTGAAGCCGTACATGCGGCCGGTGCCCTCTCCGATCAGCCGGACGAGCGCATGGGGATCGCTGGCGATGACCGCCGCATCGCTGAAGGGCAGCGGCTTGGGGAAGCCTCGTGCCACGATAATGCCGTCGCCATCACCCGCCAGACCGTGACAGGCAGCACAAAATATATTGTAGCGCTCGCGCCCCCGGCCGATCAGAGCGGCCGTCAGCACCGGCGGATCGGCCAGGGCCGCGGCGAGGGCTGCATCGCCCTGGGCGACCGTACCGTCAGGCAGCGGTATTGCTTCGCCTTCCGAGGGCCACGCCTTGTTGTCGCCGGCGGCCTGATAGGTGCCATAGCGGTTTTGCTGGTCGATGCTTTCATCGCAGGAGACCAGAAGAGCGACGGCAAGGAAGGCGGCCAGCCGCTTCATGACGGCGGGCGATGAAAGCGCGGCTTTAGGACCGCGAGATCGCGGGTCACGGCCTCCAGCGCCTTGTCGCTGCCGGTGAAGATCAGCAAATAACGATCGCTGGTGACCCGTTCGACCAGCCGGAGGTCGAACAACGGGTGATGGAGTTTTGGCAAACGGCAGAGCCAGAGCCAGGCGACAAAGCCGGAGACGGCGGCAAACAGGATCGCCGCCTCGTAAGGGACGATGAGAAACACCTGCCAGGCGTTGAGTGGCCGCCCGCCGGACAGTATGGGATAGTCGATGACCGCGCTGTACCACTGGATGGCATAGCCGAAGAGCGCACCGCAGATGGCGGCGATAAACATGATCCAACCGACAGAGACTTGCCGGCCAGCTGGAGCCAGATGTTCGTCGACCCCCTTGATGGGTTGCGGAGAGAGCACGTCGATCGGCGGGTTTCCCCCAGCAGCGGCAAGCTCGGCAGCCTGCAAGGCCGCTTGGGGCGAGCTCACTTCGACGAGCAGCATCTCGCTCATGCCTGCTTGCCCTCCAGCAAAAGGGCGCGTAGCTCATGGGCCGAGACCGCCGGCAAGATGCGCACAAATAAGATGAACAGCAGCAGAAACAGCCCTAGCGAACCCAGCAGCATGGCCCAGTCCCACAGCGAGGGCAGGAACAGGCGCCACATGGAGGGCAGATAGTCGCGGCCGAGCGTCGACCAGATGAGCAGGATGCGCTCCAGCCACATGCCGATGTTTATGACGACCGCGATGACCATCAGCAGCGGCAGGTTGCGGCGAATGGCAGAAAACCAGAGGGACTGGGGAATGACCACATTGAAGAGGAGCTGGCAGTAGTAGAGCGGTGCATAGGCCCCGGTAAACAGGAACGAGACTAGTTCCCGTTCAGCGCGCGCCCCGCTGTACCAGGCCCAAAACCATTCGCTGGCGTAGGAAACCCCCATGACGATGGAGGCGGCCAGGAGCACCCTGCCGATGACCTCGAAATGGGCAACCGTGATGATGGCCTGGAAGTTCAGCGCCCAGCGCAGGATGCCGGCGATCACCACCACCATGGCGAAGCCGGAATAGAGCGCGCCAATGACGAAGTAAGGCGGGTAGATTGTATCCTGCCAGCCGGGCTCGAGGCTGGCGGCGAAGTCGAGGCTGACGACGCTATGCACCGATACGACGAGCGGCACGGCCATCGCTGCCATGTAGCGATAGAACCGCTCGTAGATCAGCCAATGGCGCGCCGAACCCCGCCAGCCCAGCGCGAACACGCCGTAGAATCGGCGAACCCAGAGCGTTTTGGCACGGTCCCGCAGCATCGCCAGATCGGGAACCAGGCCCGTGTACCAGAAAACGGCTGAGAAAATGATGTAGGTGCCGACGGCCCAGATGTCCCAGACAAGGGCGCTGCGCCATTGCGGCCAGAGGCCCATCACATTCGGGTATGGCGCGAGCCAGTAGAGATAGTACGGCCGGCCGAGATGGAAGATGGGAAACAGACCGGCGAGAGAGGCAGCGAACAGCGTCATCGTTTCGGCGAAGCGATTGAGCGAGGCGCGCCACTTTTGCCGGGTGATCAGCAGCAGCGCCGAGATCAGCGTGCCGGCATGACCGATCCCCAGCCACCAGACGTAATTGGCGATGGGAAAACCCCAGACCACCGTGGTGTTGTTGCCGAAGATCCCGATGCCGTGCCCAAAGAGCCAGATGGCGGTCACGAGCATCAGAAGCGAGAGGGCGGCGGCAAAGAACAGAACGGCCCACCAGCGCCAGCCGCGCTGGCCCTGCAGAATAGGCGCCATGACGAGACGGTTGATGACTCCGACGCTGGCGACCTCAGCGCCAAACCAGCGCCGGGTAGCGGCCTCAACCTGGCTCATGTCTTCGATCTGGGCGGGTTATAGACCCGCTTGAGATATGTGGTGCGCGGCCGCGTGTTCAGTTCCGCCCAAAGTGTGTAGTGCCGCGGCGATTGGCGAAGTTGCGTTACCTCGCTTTGCGGCCGGTTCAAATCGCCGAAATGGATTGCGCGGGTCGGACAGGCTGCCTGACAGGCGGTAACCACCTCGCCCTCGCCGATTGGCCGATTCTCCTTCTCGGCATTGCGCCGGGCATGGCTGATGCGCTGGAGGCAGTAAGTGCATTTTTCCATGACGCCGCGCCCGCGCACGCTGACATCAGGATTGTGCTGGGCCTTCATCGGGACCTCGCCCTGGTTGGCGTAGGCCTGGTCGCCGGCATAGGCAAACCAGTTGAAGCGCCGCACCTTGTAGGGGCAGTTCGCTTCGCAAAAGCGCGTGCCGACGCAGCGGTTATAGACTTGGACGTTCAGGCCCTCGTGATCGTGAATGGATGCGCCGACCGGGCAGACCGGCTCGCAAGGTGCCAGTTCGCAATGCATGCAGGGCACGGGCTGGAAGCCGTACCGGTCGGCTTCTTTTCCGGGCAGGCCATAGCCATCGATGCGCAGCCAATGCATATCGCGACCGATCGCGATTTCCTGCGGGCCCACCACGGGAACGTTGTTCTCGGCCTGACAGGCGACGACACAGGCGCTGCAACCGATGCAGGCGTTGGTATCGATCACCATCGCCCAGGCGTAGTCGCCGCGGGGCGGCGTGCCGAGAAGGCTCGGAGGCGGGCTTTCTTTTGCCGGAGGTTCATCCGCTGCCGCAAGCAAAACCGAGGGGAACAGCTCTTCCGCATGGCCTTGCAGCCGCGAGAACTCCGCCGTCGAATAAAACGGGCGCTGCGCACCGGTCGTCTTGATGGATACTTGCACCAGCACCCGCGCGAAGGCGCGGCTGCCTAGCCCGATAAACCTGTCGCCGACATTCCGCGCGATCTCGCCCGTCAGCTTGCGGCCAGAACCCCAGCTTGCCGCAACCACGCCTGTCGTCTGTCCGGGCATGCGAAGCGCGGTGCCGGTAGCAAGCGCATCGCCTACGGCAATTTGCACCTCGTCGCCATCGGCAATTGCCAATCTGTCAGCATCACCGAGCGCCAGCAGGACCGCATTGCCCCATACCTGACGGGTGAAGGGCTTGGGGCATTCCTGCAGCCAGGCATTGTTGGCAAAGCGTCCATCCCACAGGCAGGGATCGGGACCCAGAACGAGGGTCAGGGACGCCGGCCCGCCCGCGGGTTCGGACGGCTTCGGCGCGGCCGGTGCGATGACGAGCGGTGACGGGGCGCTGCCGGGAATGATTCCTCGTTCAAGGCTATCGCGCCACCAGGCCTCGAAATCGCCATGTGCTTTTGCCTGCCAGGTCTCGCGTACCAGCTCGCGGCCATTGGGCGCTGGCACACCCTCGAGCAGCGCAAAAAACTCGTCGCATGTGCGGCTGTCATAGAGCCGACGGATCAGCGGCTGGATTAGCGACGCCGTGCCGTCGACGGCGCGGCTGTCACCCCAGCTTTCCAGAACATGGCTCTGGGGTAAATGCCAGTGGCAGGCTGCCGCCGTCTCATCCAAATAGCTGCCGAAATGAACGCTGAAGGGGATCGCGGCAAATGCCTGCGTTATGTCGAAATCGTCCGGAGCGTCATAAACCGGATTGGCATCGGCGATGATGAGCGTGGATAGACGGCCATCTCGCATATCGCGAACCAGGGTTTCGAGGCTGTCAGCGTGGCTGTCCGCCACAGGATCAGGATCGGCAATGATGTCGACAGGCGCGCCGAGGCTTGCATTGAGCCAGTGGCAAAGGGCCTGTACCTCCGCCGGCATTCCTTCGCCGGCAAGGACAAGCGCACGTCCGCGTGAAGCCGTCAGGTCGGCAGCGGCCTTCGCCGCGAACGCCGTCTCTTCGGGCGGCATCGCCATTGTTGGTTGACCCGATCCGAGATGCCCGCCGATGGCACTGGCGATGCGCCGGATGTTTTCCGGCCTGGCCGGCAGGCGCCAGTCGGCCGCCGCCCCCGTTAACGTCCAGGCCGGCTCGGCGACGTAGTGTCGCTGGGGCCTTGGGCCGCCGCGGCGGTGGGCAAAGTCGTTCGCCTGGCGAAGCTGCGGCGGGCCGGCGCCCAGGGGATCCGCCCAGAGGCTGACGACAACATCGGCATCGCGAAGCCGCGGTATGACGGCGACCGCCCGGCCGAAAGCAAGGCGAGCACCGGTTCGCGCCTGATCATCGTTGACCGGTTCATAGCGGTACCAACGCAGCGAGGAAAATCGCTTCTGCAGCTCGCTGATCAGCCGCAGCGTCGTCGGCGAGACGACGCGTCCAGTGACCAGGCCGAGACCAGCCGACGTCCTGGCTTGCCCAGCCACCTCGTTCCATTCGGCAAGGAATGAATCCCAGCTCGCCGGTACGCCCGCACGGCGAGCAACCTGCGAGCGATCCGGATCGTAGAGCGACTGCACGGTAGCTTCACAAAAGATATCGGTAGCTCCCATGCTGTAAGGGTGCCGAGGGTTTCCCTCAAGTTTGATCGGCCGTCCGTCGACGGAAATCGCCAGCACACCGCGGCCATAGCCGGACAAGGCAAGCGTGGTCGCAAAGCGCAGGGGATCGCCGGCCGCCATACGCTCCGGCATCTCGACATAAGGAATGATTTCTTCATTGGGCTTGCCGCAGCCGGCAAGCGCCGTCGCCATCCCGGCTGCCAGCAGCTTGAGCGCCTCGCGGCGGCGAAGCTCGATAGCGCCGCCCACTCGCCCAGTGGTTACCGGTGGCATGTCGAGCAATCCGTCAGATGGCCGGTATGGATCAGGTAGGAAATGAGAAGCCGGTCGCCCTCGGCCGCCTGATCTGCCGGCGGCGTCCAGGACATGTCGAAGACGCGATCCGGCGGCCGAAGATAGGGAGTTGGGTCACGATGACAGCTCAGACACCAGCTCATGGTGAGCGGCGCCTCCTGTCGCATCAGGGCCATGGTCTGTACCGGACCATGGCAGGTGGAGCAGCCGACCCCCTTGGCAATGTGAATGCTGTGGTCGAAATAGACATAGGCCGGCAGCCGGTTGACGCGCTGCCAGTGAATTGGCACGGAGCGGGCCAGGCTCTCGCGCACCGGTGCCAGCATCGCCGCGTTGAGCCAGATCTGCGAATGGCAGGTCATGCAGGTATGGGTGGGTGGCACACCGGCGAAGGCATCGGTTTCCACGCCCGAATG
>DASXQK010000098.1:0-4304 GCA_036493015.1 Dongiaceae bacterium
CCATGAGAAGGGGGCGGACGATTATCGCGGCGGCGATGGCCCGCTTTCTGTTTCGGCGCCGCGCCTCAAGCGCTCGCCTCTGGCCGAGGCCTTTATCCGTGCGGGCGTCGAAGCCGGCTATCCCTACACACCCGATGCCAATGGGCGCCAGCAGGAAGGCTTTGGCCCGATGGATCGCACCACGCGGAACGGCCGGCGCTGGAGCGTAGGGCGCGGCTATCTGGCGCCGGCGGCCATGCGGCCCAATCTCACCATCGTCACCGGCGCACTCGTTCAGCACATTCTGTTTGAGGGCCGGCGTGCGAGGGGCGTTTCCTATACCCTCGCCGGCAACAAGATCGAGGCGCGTGCCGAACGCGAGGTGATCCTGTGCGGCGGCGCCTTCAACTCGCCCCAGCTCCTCCAGCTTTCCGGCATCGGTCCCGCCGATCACCTGCGGGCGGTCGGCGTGACGGTGCACCACGATCTGCCGGGGGTGGGATCGAACCTGAACGATCATCCCGACATCGTCATCCAGCATCGCTGCGTGAAGCCGGTCAGCCTCTATCCCGCCAGCAAGGCGCCAGGGAAATGGCTGGTCGGGCTGCAATGGTTCCTGACCCATAGCGGCCATGCTGCGAGCAATCATTTCGAGGCCGGCGCCTTCATCCGCAGCCGCGCCGGCATCGAGCATCCCGATCTGCAATTGACCTTCATGCCGCTGGCGGTGAAGCCCGGCACGGTCGAGAGCCTGCCCCATCACGCCTTCCAGACCCATATCGACCTGATGCGGGCCAGAAGCCGCGGCAGCGTGCGTCTGCGCTCGGCCGATCCCAGCATGCATCCCGCCATCTGCTTCAACTACATGGCCGATCCGGCGGACCGGGCCGATATGCGCACGGGCGTTCGGCTGACGCGCGAAGTGCTTGCGGGCAAGGCCCTCGATCCCTTTCGCGGCGAGGAGGTCTATCCGGGCAAAGACGTGCAGAGCGACGATGCCATCGATGCCTGGGTGCGCCAGGCACTCGAGACCTGCTACCACCCGGTCGGCACCTGCAAGATGGGCAAGGCGAGCGATGCCATGGCCGTTGTCGATGGAAACCTGCGCGTCCACGGGGTCGAGGCCTTGCGCGTTGTGGATGCCTCGATCATGCCGATGATCGTCAGCGGCAATACCAATGCCCCCACCATCGCGATCGCCGAGCGGGCCAGCGACATGATCCGCGGCCGCCCGCCCTTGCCGCGCTCCGAAGCACATGTATGGATCCACCCGCAGTGGGAGACAGCGCAGCGGTGAGGTGCCCCCCATCGTCTAGTGCCACCCCCCACCCCTTCCCGGCCCCTCAAACTCACGCGCCTCTTCGGCGCGGGCGGGGGTGGCCGTCCAGTCGCCAAACCGTCATGACATCGGCCGCGCAGTTCGGATAGTTTCTGCGCGATGACTGAATCGTCCAATCGCGAGCGCTGGATCCTCGCCGCGACCATCATCGCCTCCAGCATGGCCTTCATCGACATGACGGTGGTGAATGTCGCCTTGCCGGTCCTTCAACACGGGCTGGGCGCCACCTTCGCGGAGGCACAATGGGTGGTGGAGGCCTATACGCTCTTCCTCTCGGCCCTCGTGCTCGCCGGCGGCACCTTGGGTGATCTGTACGGGCGGCGGCGCTGCTTTTCTCTGGGCATCGTCATCTTCGCCGTTGCGTCAGCCGCATGCGGTCTCGCACCCAACCCGGTCGCGCTGATTGTTGCCCGCGCCGTGCAGGGGATCGGAAGTGCCCTATTGATGCCGGGCTCCCTTGCCATTCTTGCCGCAGGATTTCCCGCCGAGCGCCGGGGCCGCGCCATCGGCCTGTGGTCGGCCGTGAGCGGCGTTTGCGTGGCGATCGCGCCCGCCTTCGGTGGCTGGCTAATCGCGACATTCTCCTGGCGCTGGGTGTTCCTGATCAATCTGCCCCTGGCGATTGCCGCCCTGGTCATCACCCAGAGCAAATTGCTGGAAAGCAAAGGGCGCGGGGAAAGCCATCTCGACATTCCCGGCACAATGCTTGCCACGCTCGGTCTGGGCGGTCTCACCTTCGGCCTGATCCGCGCGGGCCAGACGGGCTTCGCCGATCCGCTCGCGGCCTGGTCCATGACGCTCGGCATCGCCGCCCTGATCGCTTTTTTCCTGGTCGAACGCCGCAGCTGCCATCCAATGATTCCGCTGCGGCTGTTCCGGCTGCCGGTCTTCGCCGGCATCCAGGTGTTCACGCTGCTGCTGTGGTCGGCGTTGTCGGGCGCGCTGTTCTTCGTACCTTTCCGGCTGATGCAGGTGCAGGGCTTCGGCCCACTACAGGCGGGCAGTGCTTTGCTGCCCTGCGTGGTGGTGATCTCCATCCTCTCGCGCTGGGCAGGCGGGCTTGCCGATCGCTGGGGTGCGCGCCGCCCGCTGATCGCGGGATCGATCATCGCCGGATGTGGCTATCTGCTGCTGGCCCTTCCCGGCCCTGCCACGCCCTACTGGCTCGGTGTCCTGCCGGCGCTCATGGTGGTGGGGCTGGGCATGGGGGTCTGCGTGGCGCCTGTAACGGTCACGGCCATGAGTGCCGCCGGCACTGACCATGTCGGCGTCGCTTCGGCAATCAACAACATGGTGGCGCGCACCGGCGGCCTGCTGGCCGTGGCGTTGTTCGGCCTGGTACTGGCAGAACGCTTCAACATTTCTCTCGACCACGCGCTGGCCGATCTCTCGCTTCCCGCCGACGTGGTGAACGCGCTGGCGCCGGAGCGCGCCAAGCTGGCCGGCGCCACATTGCCCGCGGGCCTTGCCGGCGACCAGCGCGACATGGTGGAGGGCGCCATCTTTGCCGCCTTCGTGCAGGGTTATCGCTGGGTGATGGTGCTGGCGGCAGCCCTGGCCTTCATTAGCACCGTCGTGGCGCTGCTATGGCTGGGCAGCCCTCAAGCGAAGCGGTCCTCGAAAGGATAGCCCGAGAGTATTTGCGGGCCACTATCGGTGATCAGCACCGGCTCCTCCAGTTTCACGCCCTCTGCCCCGCCCACCTCGCCGATATAGCTTTCCACGCAAACGATCATGCCGGCCGCCAATACCCCGTCATAGGCGCCCCATTCGGCGTCTTCGGCGTACCAGATCAGCGGATATTCCACGCCGAGCCCGCAGCCATGGGCGATATCGGCATAGCGGTTGGGAAGGCAGCGTTCCGGCAGGCGGAAGGATTTCTGCGAGAGCTCGATGAAACTGATGCCCGGCCGCAGCAGGGCGACGTTATGGGCGAGCTGGCGGCGCGCCAGATCATAGAGCCGGCGCTGGCCATCGCTGGGCAGCCCATCGCCGACCAGAAAGCTGCGGGAGAGGTCGGTATAGAATCCCATCGGGCCGATCAGATCGGTATCGAAGGAGAGCAGCTCGCCCGCCTGCATCACGCGATCCGCGGTCTCCTGAAACCATGGATTGGTGCGCGGGCCAGAGGTCAGCAGTCGCGTTTCGGGATACTCGCCGCCCCGCTTCAGCGAACCTGCGATCAGGATCGCCAGGGCCTCCTGCTCGTTCATCCCCGGCTGCAGGGCGGCGCGCAAATCGGCAATCGCGGCTTCAGTGGTTTGCAGCGAGCGAACGAAGGCCCGGACCTCCTCCGGCGATTTGATGGCGCGGGCCTGTTCCATCGCCGGCTTGCCGTCGACGGCAGTGACCCCTTCACGCAGCAGCGCCATGGCCGGCAGCAGGTCCGCCCGATCGATGGCGAGGCGCCGGTTGCCGCCGCCATGCCGGCGGACCAGATCGGCAATCTCGGCTGCCCAGCGCTTGGCCATTTCTTCGCCCCGCGGCCCAACGGCCATATAGTCCCAGGCAAGCGAGGGCCGCCGCTCGTCGATGGTTTCCAGATGTCTCGTCAGATGCATCGAGCTCGGCAGGTCGAACAGCACCACCGGCCCCGTACTGGCCACGAAGGCGTAGCGGCAGGGATTGTGCATCGTCCAGACCTGCATGTTGCGGCTGCCGGTCGCGTAGCGCAGGTTTACCGGATCGAGGATGACGATGCCGGCGAGATCGGCGCGGATGAGCTCAGCGCGCAACCGCGCCAGCCGAAAAATGCGGATGGCCTTTTCATCGATGGCCGTCTTGTCGGTGAGCTGGGTGTCGTCCAATCAAGGCCTCCCCGTTGCGTCCTGCATCATTTCCCGCGGCCGGGGCCAGCGGTCAAGCATGGCGGGTGCCCTATGGGGGGAACCGAATCCCCTTCACCGGATTGCCGATGCGGGCGCGGCTGGATTGCGGCCGCGCTGCATGGCATAAGCAGATGGGCGACCGCAGGGGAAAAATCATG
>DASXQK010000099.1:0-4842 GCA_036493015.1 Dongiaceae bacterium
CCCACCCAGGCACTCGCTACCGGCGGAGCGCCGGCCGGCTATCTGCCGCTGCGCCAGGCCATCGCCGACTATCTGCGTCTGCTGCGTGGCGTGCGCTGCGAGGCGGAGCAGGTGATCATCGTCTCCGGCACGCGCCATGGCCTCGATCTGACGGCGCGGCTTCTGCTGTCGACGGGGGATACGGTCTGGCTCGAGGATCCCGGATATCCCGGCCTGCGCGGTCCGCTGGCGGTCGCCGGCGCCCAGCTGGTGCCGTTGCCCGTTGATGACGAAGGCATCGACCTTTCCATGGCGCCGGCGGGATCGCGGCCGCGTTTCATCGCCGTCTCGCCCTCGCATCAGTATCCGCTCGGCATGACCATGAGCCTGCCGCGGCGCCTGCAGTTGCTGGAACGCGCGCGCCAATCCGATGCCTGGGTTTTCGAGGACGATTACGACAGCGAGTGGCGCTATCGCGGCCGCCCGCTGGCGGCCCTTCAGGGTCTCGATAGCGATGGCCGGGTGATCTATGCCGGCTCGTTCTCCAAGGTTCTGTTTGCCTCGCTGCGCATTGGCTATCTGGTCGTGCCGCCCCAGGTGGTGGATGCTTTCCTAAGCGCGCGTGCGACGCTGGACGACCAGCCGAGCCTGATCGCCCAGCCGGCGCTGGCTGCCTTTTTGGCCGAGGGGCATTTCGCCGCATATCTGCGCCGCCAGCGGCGCATCTATCGTGCTCGCCAGGAGCTGACGCTTGCCGCCTCCAGCAAGCATCTTGCCGGGTTGTTGGATGTGCCGCCCGATTCGGGCGGGCTGCATCTGGTGGGCTTTTCGACGCCCGAGCTGGTGCGGCGCATGGATGATCTTGCCGCCAGCAAGCGGGCGGCGGCGGCCGGCATCTCCGTGCCGCCGCTCTCGAAATACTGGTTCGGCCGGCCGGGCCGCCAGGGCCTGATGCTGGGCTATGCGGCCATGGCGGAAGCCTCAATTGAGCCAGCGATCCAGCGCCTGGCCGAGGCGCTGACGCGCCGGGCCGCACCACAGGCGAGAGGCGCTACCCCGCCGCCAGTTTTTTGATTGCCGCCGTCAGCGGCCGTGCCGCCTTGGCGTAATCCGCCCAAGGTTTCGATTTGGCCAGTGCGGCTGCCGCGGTGCGCACCGTAAAGCGCTTCGGGTCGAGCCCGGCGCGCACCTGCGGCCAGAGCAGCGGCATCGAGACCGTGGCGCCCTCGCGCGCGCGCGGCGAGAGCGGCGCCACCGCCGTCGAGGTGCGGTCGTTGCGCAGGTAATCCAGGAAGATGCGCTTCTCGCGCTTGGCTTTGGCCATGTTGATGAGATAGCGATCGGGGCTGTCCATCGCCATACGACGGCAGACCTCCTGCGCGAAAGCCTTGGCCGTGGGCCAGTCGAGCCCGGCCTTGCCCGTCACGCTCAGCGGCGTGACCACATGCAGCCCCTTGCCGCCGGTGGTCTTGCAGAAGGTCACGAGGCCCAGCTTTTCCAGCCTCTCGCGGATCTCGCGGGCGGCATCGACGGTGTCGTTGAAGGAAAGACCCGGGCCCGGATCGAGATCGAAGACGAGGCGGCCCGCGATTTCCGGATCGTCCGGCGCGCAATTCCAGGGATGCAGCTCCAGGGTTCCGATCTGGGCCGCGGCGGCGAGGCCCTCGATGCGGTCGATCTGCAGATAAGGCTTTTTGTCGCCGCGCACTTTTGCCAGGTCCAGCAGGTTCGACATGCCCGGCATGGCATGACGCTGGAAGAAACTCTCGCCGCCGATGCCATCGGGCAGCCGCAGGATGGAGCAGGGCCGGCCCTCGATATGCGGCATCATCCACTCGCCGATGGATTCGAAATAGCGGGCGAGATCCAGCTTGGTCACCGGCTTGCCGTCGCCGGCATCGGGCCAGAGCGCCTTGTCGGGCTTGGAAATCACGACACCCATTACGGTTGAGTTGCCGCGCGCAGCGCCGGCGGGGGCATTGCCGCGCGAGGACGCTAAAGGTGTTTTTGTCGAGCTTTTCATGCCTTGTCCCCTTGGCGTTGCCGGCGTGCGTATCGGCGTCATCGCCGGCGCTGGATCTTCGGCCTCCACGCTTTCGGCCGGCTTGTCCGCGCGCAGGCCCTTGAACGAGGCCTGCCTCACCATGCCGGAACCGGTCCAGCCGGCGAATTCGATTTCGGCGACAAGCTCGGGCTTAAGCCAATGCACATTCGCTTCGTCGCGGGGAGCATCCCTGCCGCTGAACGGGCTGGTCTTGCTGGCGGCGGCCTTCAGCTTCGCCGAGAGGCCCTTGGTCACGCCCTTGTTGAACCCGGTGCCAACGCGGCCGAGATAGACCAGATGCTTGCCGCGATGCACGCCCACGAGCAGCGAGCGCAGGTGCTCGCCCTCGCCGCTCCATCCGCCGATGACGACTTCATGGCCGGCGCGCGACTTCGCCTTCGTCCAGCCATTACCGCGGCCTGAGGCATAGGGCGCATCGATGCGCTTGGAGACGATGCCTTCCAGATCCATCTGCTTGGCGGATTGCATGAGCGTTTCGCCATCGCCCGCGAAATGCTCGACATAGCGGATGGGGGACCTGCCTTTGAGTTTCGCTTTGCCCAGGAGAGCGGCAAGCTGTTGCTTGCGTTCGCCGAGCGGCAGGTCACGAAGGTCCTGGCCTTGGGCGAACAGAAGATCGAAGGCGAAGTAAATCAGATCGCCGCCGTCGCCTTCTGACAGAGCTGCCTGCAAGGCAGCGAAATCCGGCGCGCCCTTGTCGTTCAGCGCTACCACTTCGCCATCGATCAGGCAGTCGGGCAGGCTGCGCGCAGCCTTGGCGATGGCGGAGAACTTTTCTGTCCAATCGAGCCCCGCGCGCGTCAGCAGCGTCACATCGCCATCTTCGACGCGAAGCTGGATGCGGTAGCCATCGAACTTGATCTCATGCACCCAGTTGTCGCCGCTGGGCGGGTGATCCACCGTGCGGCAAAGCTGCGGCTCGACGAAATCGGGCAATTTGCCGGGCTTGGCCAAACGAGCCGTGGCGGTGCTGGCCTGCAACGCCTTGCCGCGCTGCAGACGGCCCGCCGCCGCAGGTTCGCGCGGTTTCGCTGGCGCGCTCGCGCGCGGTTTTGATTCCCAGACCGCGTCGGCCGGCGCCAATTTCTTCGTCGCCAGCATGAAGGGTTTGGGACGCGGGCCCTTGCCTGCCGCGATCTCCGCCAGCTTGCGGCCCGAGGCGACGGAGCGATCCTCGGCCAGAAGCTTGTCGGCATCGCCTGGCCTGGCGCTATCGTCGTTATGTTTGATCAGCAGCCAGTTGGTGCGCTTGCCGCCGAAGCGATCGCCCTTCATGCGAACCAGTACCCAGCTGCCGGAAAGCCGCTGGCCGGCGAGAACGAATTTGAGATCGCCACTCTTTAGCGCTTCTTCGGGCGAGGCATCGCCTTCCGGTGCCCAGAAGCCACGGTCCCACAGCATCACCGTGCCGCCGCCATATTGGCCCTTGGGAATCGTGCCCTCGAAATCGCCGTAGTCGAGCGGATGATCTTCCACCTCGACCGCGAGACGCTTGTCATGGGGATCGAGCGAAGGGCCGCGCGTCACCGCCCAGGATTTGAAAACGCCGTCGAGTTCGAGGCGGAAATCGTAATGCAGGCGAGTGGCGGCATGTTTCTGGATCACATAGCGGCGATGCTCCGCCTTGGCGACGCGCGCCGCCCCGCTGGGCTCGGCCGTCTTCTTGAAGTCGCGCTTGGCGCGGTATTTGGCGAGCTTCTTGGTTGCCATGCGAGAACGTCCTGCCTACCGCAGTCTCAATTAACGCCGCTTGGCGCGCTTGCGCGGCTTTGCCGCGGCCTTGCCGGATGCGTGTGCTTTGCCGCTTGGCCGCGGCTTGCCGCGGAAGGCTACGACCTTGCCGCGCTCCGTATCGCTGCCGCGGCTGCTGGCGCGCTTGCCGCCCAGGCTGCTCTTCAGCGCCTCCATCAGGTTCACCACATTGGTCGGCTTTTCTTCTTCCTCGACCTCATGCACCGGCTTGGCGCCCTTGGCACGGCGCTTCAGCATCGCGACCAGCGCTTCCTCATACGGGTCCTTGAATTCGGCGGGTTCGAAGCGGCCCTGCTTTTGCTCGATGATCTCGCTTGCGATCGCCACCATCTTGGGATCGACCTTAACCGATTTGATCGTGTCGAAAGGAAGTTTGGCCTGGACCTCGCGGGCGTCGCGCATGCGATGGAGGATCATGCCTTTTTCGCGCGGCTCGATGATGACGACATGTTCGCGGTAGGAGAGCACGAGGCGGCCCTGGGCGGCGCGGCGCTCTTTCTTCATCGCTTCCCGGATCACGGCATAGGATTCAACCGCCATGGGTCCGTCCGGCATGACGAAATACGCGCCCTCGAAATAGAGCGTATCGATCTCCGCCGGATCGACGAATTTGTCGATCTCGATGGTCTTGGTGGATTTGAGCCGGATCTCGGCCAGATCCTCATCTGTGACCGTGACGTATTTGCCGCCGGGCATTTCGAAGCCGCGCACCAGATCCTTGCGCTCGACCTCTCCCGCATCCGGATCGATGGGTTTCATCTGGATGCGGTTGCGGGTCTTGGGATTGATGAAATGGAACGAGACCGAGTCCGCATGGGTCGTCGCGTTGAAAAGCTGAATGGGGCAGGTGACCAGCGAAAGTTTGAGGAAACCCGTCCAGGAAGGGCGCTTTGCCATGACCTTGTCCCGATTGTTATTCGAAAGAATGCCTGTTGTTTGAACCGGCGCTGCCCGGCCTGGTTCCCCGGAAGGTCGCCTTCGCCACCCAGAAAGGACAGCGGGAATGACAGCAAGGGGAAGCCCCCTTGGCAAGCGCCAGCCGATTC
>DASXQK010000100.1:0-2849 GCA_036493015.1 Dongiaceae bacterium
CTCGGCGCAAGCGGTCATTCGCTCATGCTCTTCGCCGGAGCGATCGGGATGCGCAATGGAAACCAACTCGACCTTGCTGAACTGATGCTGGCGGATCATGCCGCGCGTGTCCTTGCCCGCCGCACCCGCTTCCGAGCGGTAGCAGGGCGTATAGGCGGTGAAGCGCAGCGGCAGCACCTCTGCATCCATGATCATGTCGCCAGCGAGGTTGGTTAGCGGCACTTCCGCCGTCGGGATCAGCCAGAAACCACCCGATGCCGTGAACAGATCCTCGGCAAATTTCGGCAGCTGTCCCGTGCCGTAGAGGGCCTGGTCGCGCACCAGATGCGGCGGCACGATCTCGGTATAGTCGAACTCGCTTGTATGGATATCCAGCATGAACGAAGCGAGCGCGCGCTCCAGCCTGGCAAAGGCGCCCTTCAGCACCACGAAACGCGCGCCCGACATCTTGGCGGCCGCCTCGAAATCCATGAGGCCGAGCGCCTCGCCCAGCTGGTAGTGCTCCTTGGGCGCGTTCAGGCGCGGCGGTGTGCCTTGGCGGCGGATTTCGAGATTGGCCGTCTCATCGGCGCCATCGGGCACATCGGCTGCCGGCAGATTGGGAATGGTGGCAAGGATGCCCTCGATCGCCGATGCCGCCTCGCGCTCGGCAGCCTCGGCGGCCGGCATGGCTTCCTTTAACCGGCTTACTTCTGCTGAGGCTGCTGCTGCGGCCGTCTCGTCGCCCGCGGCTTTCAGCTTGCCGATCTCGCGAGAGATGCTGTTGCGCTGGGCCTGCATCTCCTCAGCTACCTGGACCAGGCGCCGGCGTTCCTGGTCGAGCGACAGGATTTCCGCCGCCAGTGGCCCCATGCCACGGCGGCCGAGGCCTGCATCGAAGGCCTCAGGATTGTCGCGGATCGCCTTTATGTCATGCATGGGTGCAGCGAATCGCCCGTTTGCGCTGCAGTGGTTATAGGCTGGCGGAGTCGTCGAAGTCCACGCCGACGCGGCCGGTCGGCGTTGAGAGGGCCGCAGTCAATCCTTCAGTTCCGCATCCATCGCGGCGTCGCGCTCGGCCTTTTTCTTTTCCACCAGTTTGGCGGACCAGATGGAAATCTCGTAGAGCACAACGATGGGAATCGCCAGGCTCATCATGCTGAAAGGGTCGGGCGGGGTGATGATGGCGGCAAGGCCGACCACGCCGACGATGGCGTAGCGGCGCTTCTTGCGCAGGCCCTCGGATGTCACGATGCCGACCCGCGCCAGCAGGGTCAGCAGAACCGGCAACTGGAAGCACAATCCGAAAGCGAAGATGAGCTTCATCACCAGCGTGATGTAATCGCTGACCTTGGCCTGAAGCTCGATCGCCATCGTCTCCGGTCCGCCGGCTTGCTGGAAGCCGAGGAAGAAGCGCCAGGCGACCGGCAGCATCAGGTAGTAGAGGACAGCGGCACCCAGCAGAAAAAGGATGGGTGTGGCGACCAGGAACGGCAGGAAGGCGGATCGCTCGTGCTTGTAGAGCCCGGGCGCCACGAAGATCCAAATCTGCGAGGCGAAGATCGGAAACGTCAGACAGGCGGCGCCGAAGAAGGCGACTTTGACCTGGGTGAAAAACACCTCAGTCAGGTCGGTATAGATGAAGTGCTGGCCGGGTGAGATGGTCAGCAGAATGTTGGCCAGCGGTTGGGCCAGGAAGTTGAAGATGTGCTGGGCAAAGAAGAAACAGACGATGAAAGCGATGAGCAGCCCGGCAACCGAATAAAGCATCCGGCGGCGCAACTCGACCAGATGGTCGAGCAGGGGCATTTTTTTGTCGTCTTCCGCCCCGGCCAGCATCATGCGGTTTTCTTGAGATCTTCCGTGGCTGCTTCGGAAGCCGCCCCGGGGGCCGGTTCCGGAGCACTCGGCATTGAGGAATCCGATGGCGCAGATGCAGGCGGCGATGTCACGCTGAGCGCCTCGCTTTGGGGCCCTTCACTGGGGGCCGCCTCGCTTGCAGCCTCCTCGGCCGGCGGCGGCACAATCGAATTAGGGGGTGCCGGCGGCGGATCGTTGATGACCATATTCGATGAGGCGGGGCTCGGCGGCCCGGACAGCTCGGCCGGGGTCGTCGTTTCGATAACCGGATTTTCCAGCCCGGATTTGATCTCGCCGGCAGGATCGACGTGCTCGCCGATCGTCTTGTCGAGGCCCTCGGTCATCGCCTGTTTGATCGAACGGCGGGTCTCGTCGAGCTCGGCCTCGCGCATCAACTCGTCCAGCCCGCCGCGGAATTCGCCGGCCAGCTTGCGCCCGGCGCGCAGCAATTGCGCGCCCGTGCGGATGGCATTCGGCAACTCCTTGGGACCGAGCACGAGCAGGGCAATGACAACGAACAGCCCTATATGCGACCAGCTAAGGTCGAACATGAAGGTGCCCCGCCGCAGCCGCTAAAATCAGCCGGCCGCCTTGTCCTTGTTGATGCCGTCCTCGATCGCCTTGTCGGTCGTCGCGGAATCGGTCTTGTCCTCGCCCTTCAAACCCTTTTTGAAGGCGGTGATCCCCTGTCCCATATCCTTCATGAGATTGGGAATCTTGCCGCGCCCGCCGAACAGCAACAGAACGACGGCAAGAAGGATCAGCAAGTGCCAAATGCTAAACGAACCCATGGCAGTTTCTCCCAGGCCCCTCGGGGCGCGAAGTCGGGCGGACTATGGCAAAAAGGCCTGCCCGCCGCAATGAAGCTTATGTGGCGTTCTTCAACCCGAAATTAAAGGCATTTCTATGGCTTAGGCCGCAATGGGGCGAATTGTCGCCTCACTTCTCAGGGGTATCGACCTCGCCCTCTTCATCGTCCTCCACGGCAGCCTCGGCCGCGGCAACGACAG
>DASXQK010000101.1:0-11230 GCA_036493015.1 Dongiaceae bacterium
GTATGTCACAGCGGGCTCCAGAAGCTGCAGAGCCATGAAATAGGTGAGCCAGCCGATTGCCGTGGCAAGCCCCGCTTTCGCCAGCAGGCCTCTCAGCCGCCAGGCGACCGCGAATTGGCCCGCATCCAGGATCGCAGCCGCGGCCAGACAGACAGCACAACCAATCCCGAAGGTGGCACTTCCGATCAGAAAGGAATCGGTGGTCTGAAACAGCCCGCCGAAATAAACCGATTGAATTGCCTCAAGCGCAATAAAGCCGGTGCAGAAAAATGCACCTCGCCGCTGACTGCTATTCTGCTGATTCGGCGCCACCGCAAATCAATCAGGTCGCCGGCTGGTTGGTTCCAGCAGGACGAACGCGTCGCCGGAGTGCCAAGCCGCGTTTAGATGCGGGGCCCTCTTGCCGCCTTTATGGCCGCGCGCACGGTGATACCGGCGGTCTCGAGCCAATACCCGTTACTCACCAGGCAATCGCCCCTCGACACGGCCATGTAGGAGAGATGGGTGCGAAGATCAAAGGCGATGTAGAACGTGTCGCCGTGCTCATCGCCAGGCTCGGGCAGCAGGTTATAGGCGTCGATTCCGGCCTGGGCATCCGAGCCGGTAAATTTTTCGATCGAAATCGCCGGGTTGTGCACCAGCGCATCGTGAATAGTTCGCCCGACCGATTGATCCGGATTGCCGCAAACCTGAGCGGCGGCCTCATTCGGTAAAAAGAATATAACTGCGGCGGCCAGCAACGCTGCTTTGGCTGTTGTGCGCTCGCCGTCGATTGTGAATTTCGTCATTTGTGGCTCGCGTCATGGTTGATCGCCATGGGTTCAACCAGCAACACCCCATCGGGGTTCTGTGACGACAAGCGGCCGAGCATCGGGCTGCCCCACGTCGCGCGGGAACATCAATGCCGGCAAATGCGTTTCATGAATTAGGCAGCCGCGTGAGCAGCGACGGGCGGCTGGCGGCGCTTTGGCCGGGGCCCTAGCTTCGGGCTTTTAGCTTCGTTCGAGCCTTACATCGCCTTCCGGTGTCAACGTCCAGAAAGGATTCCACGCCACCTCCCAGGGATGGCCGTCGGGATCGGCGAAGTAGCCGGAATAGCCACCCCAGAACGCGTCCTGCGCCGGCTTCAGGATCCTGGCGCCAGCCTTCTTCGCTTGTGCCAGGACGTCATCTACCTCCTCGCGATTCCGAGCGCAAAGCGCGAGACTTATCCCGCCGAAGCCCTGGCCTTCTGCCGAAACATGGGCATCCTTTGCCAGCTCCGTGCGCGGAAACAGCGCCAGCACCATACCGTTCAGCTGATAGAAGACGACATCCTCGCTGTCATTGCCGCGCTTCCAGCCGAGGCCGTCTTCATAGAATCCCCGAGCACGCCGAAGATCGGCCACACCCAGGGTCACCACGCTCAGGCGCTGATCCATGTTCGCTCTCCTGCGATCGACGCAAGCAGAGTCTAGAACAACCAGCGACGGCGCAGAATGAGAATGGCGGCCAGGCCGCCGTCCGCGTTAGGCGACCCGCTCGTTCGCCTTGGCCGCGTGGCGCTTGGCCGAGGCGATGAAGGCGGCGACGTCCGCTTCCTTCGTGTCATGGGCGGTGACCAGCCGCAGCAGCGTCTTGTCCTCGCCCAGCCAGCGATAGAACTGGAACCCGTCGGCCAACAGGCCGCGGATCGCGGTTTCCGGCAGGTCGACGAAAATCTCGTTGGCCTCGACCGGGTGGGCAAGCTTGGCACCGGAAATGGCCGACAGGCCCTCAGCCAGCCGCTTGGCCATGGTGTTGGCGTGGCGCGCGGTGCGCAGCCAGAGATCGTCCTGCAGATAAGCGTCGAGCTGGGCCGATAGGAAACGCATCTTGGAGAACAGATGCCCTGCCCGCTTGCGGCGGAACTCGAATTCCTGGGCGCGTTTCTTGTCGAAGATCACCACGATCTCGGCCGCCAGCGCTCCGTTCTTGGTGGCGCCGAAGGAGAGGATCTCCACGCCCGCGCGCCAGGTGATATCGGCGGGCTTGGCCCCCAGGAACACCAGCGCATTGGCAAAGCGTGCGCCATCCATGTGCAGGCCCACGCCATGACGCTTGGCGACCTCGGAGATCGCGCCCACTTCATCGGCGCGATAGGCGGTGCCGGCTTCGGTCGCCTGGGTCAGGCTGATGGCGGCCGCCTGGACATGATGCACGACGCCCTGGCCGGAACGGGCCAGCGCTTCGCCCAGCTGTTTTGCGGTCAGCTTGCCATGCTCGCCCGGCAGGTCGACCAGCTTGGCGCCGCCGGTAAAGAACTCCGGCGCGCCACATTCATCCACGGCGACATGGGCATCTTGGTGGCAATAGATGGCCCCCCAGGCGGAAGACAGCAGCGAGAGCGACAGCGCGTTGGCCGCCGTGCCGGTCGCGACGGGAAAGGCGGCCAGATCGGTCTCGAAGATTTCCTTCAGCTTGTTCTCGACCCGCTCGGTCAGCTTGTCGGCGCCGTAGGAGGCGAAGGCGCCCGTATTGTTGGCGCTGAGCGCGGCCAGGATTTCAGGAGCCGCACCGGTCACGTTGTCGCTGCAGAAATTCATCGCAGGATGTCCTTCAGGGCTGGGGCTGCACGGCAAGGCTGCCAGTCTGCTGGCCGCTTTGCGGATCGACGAACAGGATCACCTGGCACTCCGGAGTGTCGCCCAGGCGCAGCGCCAGCCGGTCGCCGGCATTGACCATGCCGATGAGATGACAACCCTTCGGCAAGGTGATTGCGGCACTGCCGAAGCCGCCGCCATGGCCCGAGCGGTTCATCATGGTGATCACGATGAGGGCAATGCCGGCAACGATCAGCACCCCCATGACGATGACAAGTAGCTTGAGAGCTTGCATGGTTTCAGTCCAGTCTCGCGGGCGATGCCCCACGACCCCCAGGAAATTGCGACGAGCGAACAACCGCCGCCGATGACGGCGGAGGCCGAGGATGCCGGCGAAAGGCTCGACCGGTTCCTGGCACGGCGGCTTGCCGGCTTCTCGCGCAGCCGCCTCAAAAATCTGATCGAGGCTGGCCAGGTGAGCGCCGGCGGCGCGACCTTATCCGACCCCTCCCACAGGGTCAAACCGGGGCAGAGATACACCCTCATCCTGCCTGAGGTAGTCGCCGCCAGGCCCGCGGGTCAGGCGATGGATCTTGCGATTGTCTTCGAAGATGGCGATCTGATCGTGGTCGATAAGCCCGCGGGAATGGTGGTGCATCCTGCCCCCGGCAATCCCGACCGCACGCTGGTCAATGCGCTCATCGCCCATTGCGGCGATTCCCTGTCGGGGATCGGCGGAGAAAAGCGGCCGGGCATCGTCCATCGTCTCGACAAGGATACCAGCGGCCTCATCGTCGCCGCCAAGAACGATGCTACCCACCGCGCGCTGGCGGAAGATTTTGCCGCCCGGCGGATCGAGCGTATTTACCAGGCCGTCGTCTGGGGCATACCGCTGCCCCGCGAAGGCGAGATCGAGGGCGCCATCGGCCGCCACCCGGTCGACCGCAAGCGCATGGCGGTGGTCAAGCGCGGCGGCAAGGCCGCCTTGACGCGCTATCGGACCATCCGCGTACTGGGGCCGGGCGCCAGCCTGGTCGAATGCAGGCTCGCCACCGGCCGGACCCATCAGATCCGGGTCCATCTGGCGGCATCGGGACATCCCCTGCTGGGCGATCCGGTCTATGGCCGGGAAACCGCGGAGCGCCGGGCCCGGCTTTCGGCCGCCGGCCAGGCGGCACTGGCCGGTTTCCGGCGCCAGGCGCTCCATGCCGGTATCCTGGGTTTTTTGCACCCGCGAACAGGGCAGCGGCTGCACTTCGAAAGTCCCCTGCCCGCCGATCTCCAAATCTTAATTAATGCTTTGGAAACACAGGGAGATTGACAATACCCGACTAAATTGATACACCATTCTTGAATGGGCCTTACCCCGGCCCCATATTAACGGTCCGGCCCCACTTCTGCCGCATTGCCGCGACAGATTTGGGCGTCCCAGGAGGGGAAATGACCACAGCAATCAGAACACTGCCAAGGCTTGCGAGCGACAGCGGTCTCTCCCGCTATCTGCAGGAAGTCCGCAAATTCCCGATGCTCGAGCCCAATGAGGAATTCATGCTGGCCAAGCGCTGGCAGGAGCATCAGGACGCGGAAGCCGCCCACCGGCTGATCACCAGCCACCTTCGTCTGGTGGCCAAGATCGCCATGGGCTATCGCGGCTATGGCTTGCCGATCAACGAGCTGATCGCCGAGGGCAATGTCGGAATGATGCAGGCGGTAAAACGCTTCGATCCCGACCGGGGCTTTCGTCTCGCGACATACGCCATGTGGTGGATCCGTGCGGCAATTCAAGAATACATCCTGCACAGCTGGTCGCTGGTGAAGATCGGCACCACCGCCGCGCAGAAGAAGCTGTTCTTCAACCTGCGCCGGGTGAAGGGCCAGATCAAGGCGCTGGAGGAAGGCGATCTGACGCCCGAGCATGTGAAGACCATTTCCGACCGGCTGAACGTGCCGACCGAGGACGTGGTCTCGATGAACCGACGCTTGAGCGCGCCCGACAATTCGCTGAACGCCACCGTGCGCGCCGACAGTGAAGGCGAGTGGCAGGACTGGCTGGTCGATGAGACGCCGAGCCAGGAAACGCGCATGGCGGAGAACGAGGAGCTCTCGAAGCGCCAGAAGCTGCTGACCTCGGCCATGTCCGGCCTGAACGAGCGCGAGCGTCATATCCTGACCGAGCGGCGGCTGAAGGACGAGCCGGCGACGTTGGAGGATCTGAGCAAGGAGTATGACATCAGCCGCGAGCGCGTGCGCCAGATCGAAGTGCGCGCCTTCGAGAAGCTGCAGAAGTCGATCCGCAACGCCGCGCGTGAGCAGGGCCTGGCCGGCTAACCTGCCAGGACTGTGAGGCTACAAAGGCCCGGGCCGGCATCCGCCGCCCGGGCTTTTTCTTTGCATCGAACGATGGATGCCCGGGCCAAGCGCGGGCATTACGCCCACTAAACCCTCTCCGCCCTCTGGGGGGAGAGGGTGGCGAGCGGTATGAACCGGGTAGATCGTTGACAGAGTAGACCGGCAACATCGTTGACAGGTTTCCTGCTCGGCAAGGGAGGGCTTTGCCGATGCCATTCAAGGAGACCTGTGTGTTGGAAGAGACGATGCGCTTTGTGCTGGCGTGTCTCGAGGGCGAGGAGACGATGTCGTCGCTGTGCCAGGAGTTCGGAATCAGCCGGCAGTGGGGCTATGAGATGCTGCGGCGTTACCGGGCGGGCGGTCCTTCGGGTCTGGAGGCTCGCTCGCGTGCGCCGCACCGGCCTGGCTGTGCCATGGCGGGGGAGATCGCCGAGGCGATCATGACCCTGCGTTGCGAGCATCCGAGCTGGGGGCCCAAGAAGCTGCGCGCGGTGCTGATGCGCCGGGCGCCACAGACCCTGTGGCCGGCGTCCTCCTCGATGGGTGATCTGTTGCGCCGTGAGGGGCTGGTGCACTCGCGCCGGCGGCGGCGCTTGCCGCTGCCGGTGAGCCGCCCCTTCGCCGCGGTGCGGGCGCCGAACGATTTGTGGTGCATCGACTTCAAGGGCTGGTTCCGCACCGGCGACGGAGAGCGCTGCGATCCGCTGACGCTGAGCGATGCCGACAGCCGGTTTCTGTTCGCCTGCCGTGGAATCGCGCCGACGGCGTTAGCCGTGGACCGGGTGGCCGATGCGGCCTTTCGCGAATACGGCCTGCCGCGCGCACTGCGCTCCGATAACGGGACACCCTTTGCCAGCACGGGCGCGGGCGGGCTCACCCGACTGGCGGTCAAGTGGATCAAGCTGGGCATCCGGCTCGAGCGCACCGATCCGGCCTCCCCGCAACAGAACGGCCGGCATGAGCGCATGCACCGGACCCTCAAGGCCGAGACGGCCTCGCCCCCGGCCGATACGCTTGCCGCCCAGCAGCGCCGCTTCAACCGCTTCTGCCACATCTACAACCACGAGCGCCCTCATGAGGCGCTCGGCCAGGTGGCGCCGGCCAGCCGCTACCAGCCGAGCCCGCGCCGATATCCGCGCCGCCTGCAAGAGCCGCACTACGATGACGCCCAGGCCGTGCGCCGCGTGCGCTCCAATGGCGAGATCAGGTGGGGTGGCGATCTCATCTTCCTCAGCGAGACGCTGGTTGGCGAGAGCGTGGGCATTGCCGAGAGTGAAACCGGCGACTGGATCGTCTCCTTCGCCGAGGTTCCCCTTGGGCGCATCGAGCGAAGATCCAGGCAACTGCGTCCCTTTGGTCCGGCCCGGCCGGGCCGGACCAAAGGGCACGAAGAACAAACCGGAAAAACTGTCAACGATGTTCCCGGTCCATAATGTCAACGAACTATCCGGTTGCTCAAACGTCAGCGAGCGGGTGAGGTGGGTGTTCGCTGCGTGATGACACCTCGCCCTCCCGTCGCTGCGCGATAGGCCCCTCCCCACTTCGTGCGGAGAGGGACAAATGGTCGCGCATAGCGGCAACCCCGAGTATTCTTGGCGCCTCAGATCGGAGGAGGCCTCCCATGAAACTCATCGGCATGCTCGATTCACCCTATGTGCGGCGGGTGGCGATTTCCTTCCAGCTGCTCGGCATTCCCTTCGAGCATCTCTCCCTCTCGGTCTTCCGCACCTTCGATCAGTTCCGCAAGATCAACCCGGTCGTGAAGGCACCCTCGCTGGTCTGCGACGATGGCGAGGTGCTGATGGATTCAACACTGATCCTTGAATACGGCGAAAGCATCGCCGGCAACGGGCGCAGCCTGATGCCGAAAGACCGCGCCCAGCACCAGCACGCGCTGCATACGATCGGGGTGGCGCTGGCCGCCACCGAAAAATCGGTGCAGATCGTTTATGAGCGCAATACCCGCCCGGCGGAAAAGCAGCATGCGCCATGGATCGAGCGGGTCAGCAGCCAGGTCCTCGGCGCCTATGAACTGCTGGAATCCGGGATCGCGCGCAAGCCGCTGGCCACCGCCAGCAAGACCATTGACCAGGCCGGCATCGCCACCGCGGTCGCCTGGGAATTCACCCAGCGCATGATTCCCGATGTGGTCAGCGCGACGAAATTCCCGGCGCTCGGCGCTTATTCCGCCGCCTGTGAGCAACTGGCCGAGTTCATGGCAGCGCCGCACGGCGACGGCACCTATCGCCGCAAGGCCTGAAGCACCAGCGCAGTACGTCAATCCGTAAAGGGATCGCGAACCAGGATCGTGTCGTCGCGTTCGGGGCTGGTGGAGAGCATGGCGACGGGCGCCTCGATCAGCTCCTCGATGCGGCGAATATATTTGATCGCCGTCGCCGGCAGATCCATCCAGCTTCGCGCGCCGCGGGTCGATTCCGGCCAACCCTCCATGGTCTCATAGACCGGCTTGGCGGCCGCTTGCGCTGCCATACCGGCGGGAAAATGATCGACGCGTTCACTGCCGATCGAATAGCCGGTCGCGATCTTCAACTCCTCCATGCCGTCCAGCACGTCGAGCTTGGTGAGCGCGATGCCGTCGATGCCGCCGGTCTTCACCGCCTGGCGCACCATGGTGGCGTCGAACCAGCCGCAGCGTCGCTTGCGTCCCGTCACGGTGCCGAATTCGCGGCCCCGCTCGCCCAGGCGCTGGCCGATCGCATCCGTCAGCTCGCTCGGGAACGGTCCGGCGCCGACTCGCGTCGTATAGGCTTTGGTAATTCCCAGCACATAGCCGACGGCGCCCACGCCGAGGCCGCAGCCCGTCGCCGCCTGGCCGGCAATGGTGTTGGACGAGGTGACATAGGGGTAGGTTCCGTGATCGACATCGAGCATGGCGCCCTGCGCGCCCTCGAACAAAATCCGGTCGCCGCGCCGGCGCGATTCATCCAGCCGCTGCCAGACCCGGCAGGCATAAGGCGCCAGGCGTGGCGCGATTTGGCCGAGCTTGCCCGCCAGTTCATCGCGGTCGATCTCGCCGGCGCCAAGCCCGCGCAGCAGCGCATTGTGATGCAGCAACAGTTCATCGAGCTTGCGCGACAATGTTTCAGGCTCGAACAGGTCGCAGACGCGCACGGCGCGGCGCGCGACCTTGTCCTCATAGGCTGGGCCGATGCCCCGCCCAGTGGTGCCGAGGCTGGCCTCGCCCCGCGCGGTTTCGCGCAGGCGGTCGAGGGCCCCGTGCAGCGGCAGGATCAGCGCCGCATTGTCGGCCAGCAGCAGATTGCCCGGCGTCACTGCCACGCCCTGCTTGCCCAGCGCTTCGATCTCGGCCAGCAGCGCCCAGGGGTCGACCACCACGCCATTGCCGATGACCGAGAGCTTGCCCTTGCGCACGACGCCGGAGGGCAGAAGGCTGAGCTTGTAGGTGACGTTGCCGATGACGAGGGTGTGGCCGGCATTGTGGCCGCCCTGGAAGCGCACCACGACATCGGCGCGTTCCGAGAGCCAGTCGACGATCTTGCCCTTGCCCTCGTCGCCCCACTGGGCGCCGACGACGGCGACATTGGCCATGGATTATTCCCCGCTTACTTCTTCGACAGCGCAACAGCGCGACCGGCCTTCAGCAGATGACTGCAGCCAAGCCGCCGCGCCTCGGCACGCTCATCGCCCGCCGATTCGAACTCGCCAATGGTAGCCCATCCTTTGGCCCGCCAGGCAGCGGCAATCCGGCGCGGCGTGCCGGCAGGCAGGAACAGATGGGCGCGCGGCTTGGGCGCCGGTACCGCCCGCAGCAGCGTATCGAGATAGAGGGTAAAGCCGGTGGACGCCTCGCCCTTGGCGCTGAGATAGCGCCCGCCGCGGCCGAGCTCGCCGCTCACCCCGCGCGCCAGCAAGGTGAAGCCCACGCCGCTGTGATATTCCAGGCCGCGATGCTCGACCGGATCGATGGTGAGCACGAGTTTGGGGGCACTTCCCAGCAGCAGATCGACCACCTCGGCCAGCCGACCGCGCGCGCTTGCCGCAGCAGACGGCAGATCGAGTTTTGCCAAGGCCGCGAGTGCGGCGCGCGCCGAGCCTGCCGCCTGAAGCAGCGCCCGGAACAAGGGCGCCTCGCGCCCGGCGAGCTTGCCGATTGCCGCGGCATCGCGCCGGTCGAGGGCAGCGACGAGATTGGCCGTGGCCGCCTTGTCCATGCCGCGGCCTTCAGCGGCCGCGGAGACCAGCACGGGCACGTTGAGATCGATGGAGAGCTGGCGCACCGGCAGGGCCTCCAGTGCTTCGGCCGCCAGCAGGATGACTTCCGCATCCGCCTCGGCCGAATCAGAGCCGATCAATTCGACGCCCGTCTGGCCGACCTGGCGCTCCGGCCGCAGGTTCGAGCCCTTCACCCGCAGCACCTGTCCGGCATAGGAGAGACGCAGCGGCCGTGCCTGGCGCGAGAGCCTTGTGGCGGCGATGCGGGCCACCTGCAAGGTCATATCGGCGCGCACCGCCAGCATGCGGTGCGAGACCGGGTCCATCAGGCGAAAGCTGCGCTTGGCCATGGCCGCACCCGGCCCGCTCAGCAGGCTTTCTTCGTACTCAACCAGAGGCGGCTTGACGCGCTGATAGCCGTGGCCGGCAAAAATGGCCATGAGCCGCTCTACCGTCGCCGCTTCATGGGCGGCGTCGGGCGGCAGCACATCCTGCAAGCCGGCGGGCAGCAAGGCGGTTTCGGCAGAGCGCGACAACGGAACCTCGATGACGGGATAGCCGCCGTTACTAGCCGGTTTGAAATGGCCCGGCAAGCAGGCGCCCGGCAGGCAGCCGGGCGGCGGCGCTCAGCCCATGAAGTTCCGCAGCAGCACCACGGCGGCCACGCCGCCGATTACCGCCGCCAGCACCGGCAGCCGCCAGGCCAGCAGCAGCGTGACGAGGCCGGCGAGCGTCTCGGCGGGACCGGTTGCCAGCACGGTCGGCGCTATCAGCGCCGTGAGCACAGCAAGAGGAACGGCTTCGAGCCCGGCCTTCAGCCGCCCGCGAATGGGGAAGCGCTGCACGAACCAAAATCCTGCAACCCGCGAGCTGTAGGTCGCCAGCATCATGCCGACCCAGGTGGCAAGCGTGGCGAGGTCAATGCGCATCGTCGGGCCATGCCGTTTCGGGCTTTGCAATGAGGGCGGCGGCCACGGTGCCGGCGATGCCGCCGATGAAGATGTACCAGACGCTGGGCAGCAGCTTCCAGGCGATCAGCGCGGTTGCAGCACTAACCACAATCGGAATCAAACTCGCGCGATTGCGGCAGAAGCCGAACAGGATCACCAGGAAGACCGCAACGAATGCATAGTCGAAGCCGTAGCGGCTGGGATCGGCGATGGTGCTGCCCAGAATATTTCCCGTGGTCGACCAGAAGACCCAGGAAACCCAGAAGGGCAGACTTTGGCCGAAGTAATAGGCGGGCGTCAGCTTGCCTTCCGCGGCACGGCGCAGCGCCACCGCCCAGATCTCGTCGGCCAGGAAGAAGAGGCCGAAATAGGATTGCCGCCTGCTGAAACGGCCCATCTGCGGACCGATGGAAGCGCTCATCAGCAGATGGCGCAGATTGACCATCCAGGTGGTGGCAATCACCACGAAGATCGGGATCGGATGGGTCCAGAGACCCGCGGCGATGAACTGCGCGCTGCCGGCGAAGACGAAGGCGCTCATCAGCCCCGTTTCGGCGGGGCTCAGCCCCTTGGCCGCGGCCGTTGTGCCGAGAATGAGCGCAAAGGGTATCCCCGCCAGCAGCAGCGGGGCCATCTGCCAGGCACCAAACAGGAAATCGTCACGCCAGTTCCCCTCGGCCCGCTTCGCTACCTCAGCCGTCGACAAAAATACTGCCCCGCATATTGCAGATTGCCCGCCCGCCGATCTTGACCCGATCGGCGGTCAATTCGCAATCGAAGTCGCCGACGCGCTGCGAGATTTGCCGTGCCCGCAGCCGCTTGAGGCCAAGCCTGGCGGCCCAATAGGGCATCAGGATGCAGTGGGACGAGCCCGTGGCGGGATCCTCGGGAATGCCGGCGCCCGGCGCGAAATAGCGGGCGACATAGTCGATGCCATCGCGCCCGGGCGCCGTCACGAACACGCCGTCGAGCTTCAGCGCCGCCACCGCGGCAAGATCGGGCTTCAGCCCGGCCACATCCTCCCAGGTATCGAAGACCGCGAGGTAGGAGACGCTGGCCAGAAGTTCACGAGGCTTCGCGCCCAGTGCTACACCCACCGCCGGTTCATCGACCGGCGAAGCGGGACGCAGCGGAAGATCGAGGATGAAGAGATCGCGCTGCCGCGTCACCGTGAGC
>DASXQK010000102.1:0-4479 GCA_036493015.1 Dongiaceae bacterium
GCTACCAACCTCCCGAAGCGCCTCCGCCGCCGAACGAACCACCACCGCCGGAAAATCCACCACCCGAGAAGCCGCCGCCGCCGGACAAACTCCGCCCGCCATAATAGCCACCCAAATAGGGATAGACGCCGCCCCAAGGGCCGACTCTGCCGCGGCGGCGGTTCAGGAAAATGATCACGACAATGAAAATCAGAAACGGCAAAAAGACACGCAACGCGTCGGGCAATTTGCCATTGCTCGACGAGGCCAATGGCTGCGGCGCTGCGGTACCATCGGGCAGCTTGCCGCCGAGCCCGACGATGATCGCATCGACGCCGGCCTTGATGCCGCCCGGCACATCGCCGCTTCTGAATCGCGGAACAATGATCCCTTGGATGATCGCATTGGCCGAGGCATCGGGCATCTGGCCCTCGAGGCCATAGCCGACCTCGATCCGCACACGGTGCTCCTTTGGCGCCACAACCAGAAACAGACCGTTGTTCTTGCCCTTCTGGCCGATGCCCCAGCCGCGGCCCAGCGCAATGCCCCAATCCTCGATGGGATAACCCTGCAGATCGGGCAAGGTGACGACGACAAGCTGGATGCCCGATGCAGTTTCGAAACCGGCCAGCTCATTGTCCATCTGGCCACGAGTCCAGTCGTCGAGCAGCTTCGCATTGTCGACGACGCGGCCGGTCAGCGCCGGCACGGGTGGCTCGGCGGCAACGGCGCCCGGCAGCAGCAGGGCCAGAAGCCCCAGCAGAAACGCAAGGCGCCGCGCTGTCATGGCCGCGTCGCTAGTTGAAGTTCACGGCCGGCACCGTCGCGGCCTTGTCGTCGATGGTGAACTGCGCCATCTGCTTGGCGCCGGAATAAAGCAGCCAGGCCCAGACACGTCCCGGGAAGGTGGTTAGCTCGGTGTTGTAAGCCTGTACTGCCGCTATGTAATCACGCCGCGCAACGGCGACCCGGTTTTCGGTTCCCTCGAGCTGGGCCTGCAGGGTCTGAAAATTCGCATTCGCCTTCAGCTCCGGATACTGCTCCGACACAACGAGCAGGCGCGAGAGAGCCGAGGTCAGCGCCGCCTGGTTCTGCTCGAAGACCTGCATGGCCTGGGGATTGGTCAGAATATCGGGCGGCAATTGCACCTGCCCCACTTTGGCGCGGGCTTCGACCACCGCTTGCAGCGTTTTGCTCTCGAAATCCGCGGCACCCTTCACCGTGGCGACCAGGTTGGGAATCAGATCGGTGCGCCGCTGATACTGGTTTAGCACCTCGGCCCAGGCCGCCTTTGCCTGCTGCTCATAAGTCGGGATCGAGTTGACGCCGCAGCTTGCCAGCAGCGGCATGACGAACAGCATCAGCACGAGGGCCGCGGCCCGGCGCCGCAAACGGGGTGCGAGAGCCATTTCAGATATCGGCATAGACATGGGTTTCCGCCTTGGCGCCTGGATGTGTCACGGCACCATTCTCGGCATCGCCAACGGTCTGGGCATAACGCCAGATCGAGCCGGACTGGTAATCATGCTTGCGCGGCTTCCAGGCTTTGCGCCGCGCTTCCAGCTCCTTGTCGCTAAGATCAACACTGATAGTGCCCTTCTCCGCATCGATGGTGATCATGTCGCCATCCTTCAAGAGGCCGATGGGCCCGCCCACCGCCGCCTCGGGCCCGACATGGCCGACGCAGAAGCCGCGGGTCGCACCAGAGAAGCGGCCATCGGTGATGAGAGCCACCTTGTCGCCCATGCCCTGGCCATAGATCGCCGAGGTAGTTGCCAGCATTTCGCGCATGCCGGGGCCACCGCGCGGCCCCTCATAACGGATCACCAGCACTTCACCCGCCTTGTACTTGCTCTCTCGCACGGCGCTGAAGGCATCCTCCTCGCAATCGAAGCAGTGGGCAGGTCCGTTAAATTTAAGACCCTTCATGCCGGCGATCTTCACGATGGCGCCCTGGGGCGCCAGATTGCCCTTGAGACCGACGACGCCGCCGGTGGTCGATAGGGGCTTGGCGGTCGGGCGCACCACGTCCTGCGTGGCCGGCAGCTTCACGTCTTTCAGATTGTCGGCGATCGAGTTGCCGGTGACGGTGATGCAATCGCCATGGAGATAACCGCCGTCGAGCAGCGCCTTCAGGATGATCGGCACGCCGCCAACCTCGTAGAGATCCTTGGCAACATAGCGCCCGCCCGGCTTCAGATCGGCGATATAGGGCGTACGGCGGAAAATCTCGCAGACATCGCCCAGGCTGAAGTCGATACCGGCCTCATGCGCGATGGCCGGCAGGTGCAGCCCGGCATTGGTCGAGCCGCCGGATGCCGCCACCACCATCGCCGCATTCTCCAGCGATTTGCGGGTGACGATGTCGCGCGGACGGATATTGCGGCGCAGCAGTTCCATCACCGCCTGCCCGGAGGCTTCGCCATAGGCATCACGGCTTTCATAAGGCGCCGGCGCGCCGGAGGAGCCAGGCAGGGCCAGGCCCATCGCCTCCGACACGCAAGCCATGGTGTTGGCGGTGAACTGGCCGCCGCAGGATCCGGCCGAAGGACAGGCGACGCATTCCAGTTCGTGCAGATCGTCATCGTTGATCTTGCCGGCGGAATGGGCGCCGACCGCCTCGAACACGTCCTGCACCGTCACATCCTTGCCACGGAAGCGCCCGGGCAGGATCGAACCGCCATACATGAAGACGGAGGGAATGTTCAGCCGCACCATGGCCATCATCAGGCCCGGCAGGGATTTGTCGCAGCCCGCGAGTCCCACCAGCGCGTCATAGCAATGGCCGCGCACTGTGAGTTCGGTGCTGTCGGCGATGACTTCGCGGCTGACCAGCGAGGACCTCATCCCGGCATGTCCCATGGCGATGCCGTCAGTCACGGTGATGGTGGTGAATTCGCGGGGTGTGCCGCCGGCCGCCTTTACGCCGCGCTTGACCACCTGGGCCTGGCGAGCCAGCGAGATGTTGCAGGGCGCGGCCTCGTTCCAGGTCGTCACCACGCCGACGAAGGGTTGCGCGATCTCCTGCTCCGTCATGCCCATGGCGTAGTAGTAGGAGCGGTGCGGCGCGCTGGCCGGACCCACGGAGACATGGCGGCTGGGCAATTTGGATTTATCGAACTTGGTCATGACGGTCGCTTTCCTGCTCTGACGCTACGGCGCTGGGAAAATAGCCCCCGCTTCCAGGCGCTTCCAATGCTTTATCCGCAGGGGGCCATGTCGAGGTACACCCTTGGGCGAACCTCTTGCGCCCTGCTCGTCCGATCATCCCTGCAGCCAGAAATAGGTGGTGGGATTGTCGGCGCAGGGGCCGACGCCGCATTCCAGCAATGTGGAAACCAGGTTGCCCGCCACCACCAGCAGAAACAGCCAGAGCGCGGCGCGGCCGAGGCCATCCTGTATCGCATTTTCCTCGCGGCGATCGCCTGTCTCGATGAACAGCAAAATCCCGGTGTAGACCACATAGGCCATGAAGGCGACGAGCCCCCAGGTGTAGAAATGCAGGCCCAGCGGCGCCGAGCCGAAGCCCGTGTCGCCCGGTTTGAAATGCAACAGCATCTGGCGCGACGAGGTGGCGGCGCCGATCACCGCACTGATCAGCACGATGCCGTAATGGGCGGTGGAGGAGCCGAAGCGGATATTCAGCAGGAAGCCCATGCCGAGTGCCACGAACGCTCCGCGCTGAAGCAGGCAGAGCGGACAGGGCAATTCGCCCAGCACCAGCTGATAGAAAAAGGCGACAAGCAGCACCAGCGAGACGCCAGCGAATCCGAGGATGTTGAGGAGGCGCGCCAAGACCCAACCCTAGAAGGAGAGATCGAGTGGATCGGTTGCGTGGTATCTCAGCCAGGCCAGCAGCACGATGACGAGCAATACCCAGACACCGATCGCCGCCCGCCGCTGCGTGACCATCGCGCAGATGATGGCAATCACACCCAGCAGGAACGGCAGCGCCATGACCATGGGCTATGGGAAACATGGATTGCGGGCGGAAAGCAAGAAGGCGGCGCCCGGCAGTTGGTAACCGGGCCGGGCTTTAACAACGCCACCACTTGCCATAGTCTCGCGGCGCCATAGTGTCCTGCCCCTGAAATTCGCATGCGAATTTCAGGGATAAGCAGGCCACTCGTATCAATAAATTGTGTCCCGCAGCCGCTGAGGATTTGGTTCGATAGATTTCGCAATCGGGACATTGGCCGGAGCCCCCATGAAACCCTTCGATACCGCCTTTATCCGCAAGCAGTTTCCTCCGCTCGCCAATGGCTGGGTGTTCTTCGAGAACGCAGGCGGCAGTTATGTGCCCCAGAGCGTCATCGACCGTGTGCACGCTTATATGAGCGAGGTTCAGCTTCAGCCCTCCTGGACCTTCGCGCCGTCGGCCGACGCGGTCGCGCGCATCACCGAGGGCAAGAAGCTGATGGCGGCGATGGTGGGGGCAGAATCCGACGAGATCATCATCGGGCATTCGACCACGATGAATGTCTATCTGCTGGCCCAGGC
>DASXQK010000103.1:0-3442 GCA_036493015.1 Dongiaceae bacterium
CCGCGCGGTGCATGCCAAGCGCCTGCTGGCCGAGCGCGGGCTGATGGAAGCCGCAACCTTCTCCTTCATTCGCCTGGATTGGGCGAAGCTGTTCGGCGGCGGCGAGCCATCGCTGGCGCTGGCCAATCCCATCAGCGCCGACCTCGATCAGATGCGCCCCTCGCTGCTACCCAATCTGCTGGCTGCGGCGGGACGCAATGCCGCGCGGGGCTATCCCGATATCGCCTTGTTCGAAGTCGGCCCGCGTTATCACGGCGACCGGCCGGACGATCAGCGGCTGACGGCGGGCGGCATACGCACCGGCCATGCAACCCCTCGTCATTGGGCTGCACCTCAGCGCGAGGTCGATACCTTCGATGCCAAGGCCGATGCGCTGGCCCTGTTGCGCGAGCTCGGCGCGCCGGTCGAAAACCTGCTGACCACCACCGATGCGCCCGCCTGGTTCCATCCCGGCCGCTCCGGCGTGCTGCGGCTGGGTGCGACCGTGCTCGCGCAATTCGGAGAATTGCATCCCCGCGTGCTGAAGGCTCTCGATGTGAGGGGCCCGGCCGTCGGCTTCGAGATCGATATCGACCGAATCCCGCAACCGCGCAGCAAAGCGGGTACGGCGCGGCCGCTGCTGAAGGCCTCGCCCTTCCAGCCCATCGAGCGCGATTTCGCTTTCGTCGTATCGGCCGACACGCCGGCCGAGAAGCTGCTCCGCGCGGCGCGCGGCGCGGACAAGGCGCTGATTACCGGTGTCGGCGTTTTCGACCAGTTTGCCGGCAAGATGCTGGGCGAAGGCAAGAAATCCATCGCGATTTCAGTGACCCTGCAGCCGCTCGATCACACGCTGAGCGAGGCGGAGATCGAGGCCATCGCAGCGAAGATTGTCGCCGCCGTGAACAAGGCAACCGGCGGAACCTTGCGGACGTAGCACCCCTCACCCCGACCCTCTGCCGCCTTGCGGGAGAGGGAGAAGCCAGGCGCCCCTCTAACTCCCTCGCCCGTGAAGCGGGAGAGGAAGGGGCCCGTCGCGCAGCGACGGGAGGGTGAGGGCCGGCCCTACTTCGCTCTCAGGAGCAACGCGAGTACGCGCTTGGCTTCGCACAGGCGTTCATCGACCGATGCATCCGCCGGACCGAAGGAAAGCGCATGTTCGCCCAGCAGATGTAGATAGAGAAGTCGCGCGCGGCTCCAGGCCGCGATGGCTGAGAATCCCAGCGTGCGGAATTCCCCGGCGATATAGGCGAGGCGCGCGGAATCGACCCGGCCTACGGCCGCTGCCGCTTTCGCCTCGCTGTGAGCCCAGGCCCGCATGGCGGGGTCGAGGCTGCCTTTGCCCTCCGCCGCCACGGTATGCATGAGGGCGGTGAGCCGCTCCGATGGCTCCCGACCCGATCGGCGCAGGCGCTCCAGCAATGGAGAAGTTGCCCTCGCCTCCCAATCGGCAATGACCGCATCCAGCAGGGCCGGACGATCGGTGAAATGCCAATAGAAGCTGCCCTTGGTCACGCCCATGGCCTTGGCCAGAGGCTCGATGGCCAGGGCGTCGCTGCCCGCACTGGCGAGCCGGCGGGATGCCGTCTTTATCCAGTCTTCCGCGGTTCGATCAGGGATCGTTGGCATAGCCATACTATAGCGTATGGATATTGGTTAACCAACTGGCACATATACATACGTATGCGTATGGTAAGGTGTGAATCAGCCGCAGCAAAAGCCGCTGTGGCAGCGCCAATCCGCGGTTCGGCGCCATGGTTGCGCGGTGGGGTCTTCTTCCCTATGTTCCGCCGTCCCGCGGTCCCCTGGACCTTTTGGGACCGCCCCGATTCTCTCCAACCCGCTCGCCGGCATGTACAACCAGAAGCACATCCGCAACTTCGCGATCATCGCCCATATCGACCACGGCAAATCGACCCTGGCCGACCGGTTGATCCAGGCCTGCGGTGGCCTTACCGCGCGCGAGATGAAAGAGCAGGTGCTGGACAGCATGGAGCTCGAGCGCGAGCGCGGGATCACCATCAAGGCCCAGACGGTCCGGCTCGCCTACAAGGCGAAGGACGGCGAGACCTATGTCCTGAACCTGATGGATACCCCCGGCCATGTGGATTTCGCCTATGAGGTGAGCCGCAGCCTGGCTGCCTGCGAAGGCTCACTGCTGGTGGTGGATGCAACCCAGGGGGTAGAAGCCCAGACCCTGGCCAATGTCTATCAGGCGATCGACAACAACCACGAGATCGTGCCGATCCTGAACAAGATCGATTTGCCCGCGGCCGAACCGGACAAGGTGAAGCAGCAGATCGAAGACGTGATCGGGCTCGACGCCAGCGACGCGCTGGAGATTTCCGCCAAGACCGGCCTGGGCATTCCCGATGTGCTCGAGGCCCTCGTCACCCGCCTGCCGGCGCCCACCGGCGATGCGAGCCTGCCGCTCCAGGCCCTGCTGATCGACAGCTGGTACGATCAGTATCTGGGCGTGATCATCCTGGTGCGGGTGAAACAGGGGCGGCTTGCCGCCGGTATGAAGATCCGCATGCTTGCTACCGGTGCGGCCCATGACGTCGACCAGACCGGTGTCTTTACACCGAAGCATGAAAAGGTCGCTGAGCTGCTGCCGGGGGAGGTCGGGTTCCTGACCGCCGGCATCAAGGAAGTGGCCGATTGCCAGATCGGCGACACGATCACCGAGGAACGCCGGCCTGCGGTGGCGCTGCCGGGTTTCAAACCCAGCGTGCCGGTCGTCTTCTGCGGCCTGTTCCCCGTCGATGCGGCGGATTTCGAACAGCTGCGCGAAAGCCTGGCCAAGCTGCGGCTGAACGATGCCAGCTTTCATTTCGAACCGGAGAGCTCGGCTGCACTCGGCTTCGGTTTCCGCTGCGGATTTTTGGGCTTGCTGCATCTGGAAATCATCCAGGAGCGGCTGGAGCGCGAGTTCAATCTCGACCTGATCACCACGGCGCCCAGCGTGGTCTATCGCGTCCATCTGACGGACCGCACCATGATCGAGCTGCACAATCCCGCCGACATGCCCGATCCGGTGAAGATCGATTCCATCGAAGAACCCTGGATCAAGGCTACAATTCTGGTGCCCGACGAACATGTCGGCTCGATCCTGAAACTCTGCGAGGATCGCCGCGGCATCCAGCAGGAGCTGACCTATGTCGGCAGCCGCGCGATGCTGATCTATCGCCTGCCGCTGAACGAGGTGGTGTTCGATTTCTACGACCGGCTCAAATCGGTTTCGCGCGGCTATGCCAGTTTCGACTATCACCTCGATGGCTATGAGCTGGGCGACTTGGTGAAGCTCACGATCCTGGTCAACGGCGAAGGTGTGGATGCGCTGGGCATGATCGTCCACCGCAGCCAGTCGGAGACACGCGGCCGGGGCTTATGCGCGCGCCTCAAGGATCTTATCCCGCGCCAGCTCTTCAAGATCGCCATCCAGGCGGCCATCGGCGGCAAG
>DASXQK010000104.1:0-3805 GCA_036493015.1 Dongiaceae bacterium
AGATCGCGTCCGCCCTCGGCCTCCCACTGCTCGAAGCTGTTATTGTCGGCGAGCTGCGAGGTGTAGAAGGCGGTCTTGAAATTGCGCTGGGTATGGGCGCAGCCGAGATAATGCCCGCCGGGGCCGACCTCGCGGATCGCCTCCATGGCACGGGCCTCTTCCGAGAGATCGAGATTGCCGCAGAAGCGCTGCAGCATGGCGATCTGGTCGGCATCCATCATGAATTTGCCATAGCCCGCGGCGAGGCCGGCTTCGAGCCAGCCCGCGCTGTGCAGCACGAAATTGGCGCCGGCATAGAGCGTGGGCAGCATGGTCGCCATGGATTCGTAAGCGGCTTGCGCGTCGGCGATCTTGCTGCCGTTCAGCATGCCGCCGGTGCGCAAGGGCAGGTTGTATTTGCGGGCAAGCTGGGCCGTTACATAGATCATCATCGCCGGCTCCGGCGTGCCGACCATGGGCGCACCGGACTGCATGGATACGGTGGTGACGAAATTGCCGTAGACCATCGGTGCGCCCGGCCGCACGAGCTGGGCATAGGCGATGCCCGCCACGACCTCGGCATTCAGCTGGGCAACCGCGCCGGCGGTGGACGCCGGGGCCATGGCGCCCGCCATGATGAAGGGTGTGACCAGCACCGCCTGGTTGGCGCGCGCGTAGCAGGCGAGCGAGCCCAGCATGGTCGCATCCCAGACCATGGGCGAGTTGCAGTTCACCACCGAGGTCATGACCGTGTGGCGTTCCAGATAATCCTCGCCGAACAGGATCTGGCCCAGCTTCACCGTGTCGGCGGCACGTTCGGGCGTCGTCACCATGCCCATGAAGGGCTTGTCGGAAAACTTGATGTGGGAATAGACGATCTCGAGATGGCGCTTGGGCACCGGCACATCGACCGGCTCGCAGATCACCCCGCCGGAATGATGCAGCACCGGTGTCATGTAGGTCAGCTTGATGAAATTGCGCAGGTCTTCCAGCGTGCCGTAGCGCCGCTCGTTATCGAAGCCGCGCACGAAGGGCGAGCCATAGACTGGGGCGAAGACCGTGTTGCGCCCGCCGATGACGACATTGCGCTCGGGATTGCGGGCATGCTGGGTGTATTGCGAGGGGGTCAGCGCGAGCTTTTCCAACAGCAGCTCGCGCGGGATGCGTACGCGCTGGCCCTTCACATCCGCACCCGCCTCGCGCCAGAGCTTGAGGGCGGGCTCGTCGCGGAATTCGATGCCGATCTCTTCCAGGATCGTCATCGATTGCTCGTGCAGCAGCTCCACGCCTTCGGGATTCACCAGCTCATAGAGCGGGATTTCGCGGGTGATATAGCGTTCCTGGATCAGGGGCGCGCTGGCCCGCTCGGCGCGCCGGCTGGCGGTGCCGCCGCGTCTTGTCTGCTGTGGGGCTTCTGCGGTCATGGGCGAAATGCTAGCGAAGCTCGCCCGTGGCGTCCACTAATGGGCTCGGACGTGCCCTTTTGCCGCGGAACTGCAGCCAGGCTACGCCCATGAGCGTCAGCGCGCCGCCGGCGAGCTGAAGCCTCGTCGGCTGGATGCCGATAGCAATACTCAGGAGCACGGCGAAGACGGGTGAAAGATTGAGTATCGCCATGGCGATCGTCACGCCCAGCCGCGCGGCTCCCAGATTCCACAGGGCGATGCAAATCGCCGTCGGCACGACGATCAGATAGCAGAGAATGGCCAGATCGCTTGGGCTGGGCCAGGCAAGCGGAGGCGGCTGAAGGCCCAGGGCCGTCGTCACGCCGAACAAGCCCCAAAGCCAGAAGCCGGCTGCAGCCGAGGTCACCATGGTCAGTCGCAGCTGCCCGATCCCAAGGGGTGCCAGCCAAGCTTGCGCCTTCAGCGAGTACCAGGTCCAGCAGACAAGGGCGAGCACCAGCAACGCTTCACCGCCATGGGCGCTGTTGCCGGCTTCGGCTTGGCCGAAGGCCACCAGCAGGCCGCCGGCGACGGTGAGCATGATGGGCAGCACGGCACGTCTGCTTACGCGCCGGCGCAAAATCATCCAGTCCAGGAGTGCTGCAACCACCGGGCCGGTCGCGAGGATGGCGGCGGCGGCGATGGGCCCCGAAAAGGAGACGCCGAACGTATAGCAGGCGCCGAAGCCGGCGACGCCAAATCCTCCCAGCATCAGGATTCGCCACCAGGGCAAGTGACGAGGCAGCACGGCACCCTCTTCAAGCACTGCCACCAGAATGGCGAGCACGGGTGCTGCCAGCGAATAGCGAATGGCGGCAAGCAGGAACGGCGGCAGATTGGCCAGCAGGACCGTCGTCAGCGGCACCATGGAACCCCAGCCGGCCGCCGTCAGCAAGACGCCGCCGACGGCGAAGAGTTCGCCGCGGCGGTTGACCTCGGCCGGGGTCACGACAGATGTCCTGGAGTTGTTTCGGCGGCCCTCGCCTTAACGCATCGTCGGCATGACGAACTCCGCGCCGGAGCGAATACCCGTCGGCCAGCGCGCGGTGATCGTCTTCAGCTTGGTATAGAAGCGCACGCCCTCCGGCCCGTGCATGTGATGGTCGCCGAACAGCGAACGCTTCCAGCCGCCGAAGCTGTTGAAGGCCATGGGCACGGGGATCGGCACATTGATGCCGACCATGCCGATCTTGATCTTGGAGGAGAATTCCCGCGCCGCATCGCCGTCGCGGGTGAAGATCGCTGCGCCATTGCCGTATTCGTGGTCGTTCACCAGCTTGACCGCCGAATCGTAATCCGGCGCGCGGACGACCGAGAGCACCGGCCCGAAGATCTCTTCCTTGTAGATCTTCATCGTCGGCGTCACTTCGTCGAACAGGCAGCCACCGAGGAAGAAGCCGTTCTCATAGCCCTGGAGCTTCAGGTCGCGGCCATCGACCAGCAGCTTGGCGCCTTCCTTCACGCCTTGGTCGACATAGCCCTTCACCTTGTCGAGATGGATTTTGGTCACCAGCGGACCCATTTCGGAATCGGGATCGGTGCCGGGGCCGACCTTCAGCGCCCGAACGCGGGGCAGCAGTTTTTCGATCAGCGCATCGCCCGCCTTGCCAACGGCCACCGCTACCGAGACGGCCATGCAGCGTTCGCCTGCCGAACCATAGGCGGCACCCATGACCGCGTCGGTCGCCTGGTCCATATCGGCATCGGGCATGACCACCATGTGGTTCTTGGCGCCGCCCAACGCCTGCACGCGTTTATTTTGCGCGGCGCCGGTGTGATAGATGTATTCGGCGATGGGCGTCGAGCCGACGAAACTGATCGCGGCCACCTCGGGATTGTGCAGCAGCGCGTCTACCGCCTCCTTGTCGCCATTCACCACATTGAATACGCCGTCAGGCAGACCCGCCTGTTTCAACAGTTCAGCCAGGATCAGGGAGCAGGAGGGATCGCGCTCCGACGGCTTGAGGACGAAGGTATTGCCGCAGGCAAGCGCTACCGGGAACATCCACATCGGCACCATGGCCGGGAAATTGAAAGGCGTGATGCCGGCGCACACGCCGAGCGGCTGCCGCACGGCCCAGGAATCGACGTTGGTTCCGACATTCTCGGTGAAGTCGCCCTTCAGCAATTGCGGAATGCCGCAGGCGAATTCAACGACTTCCACCCCGCGGATGCAGGAGCCTTTGGCATCGCTCAGAACCTTGCCATGCTCGGACGTAACGATGGCGGCAAGCTTGTCGATGTTCTCTTCCACCAGGCTTTTAAATCGGAACATGATGCGGGCGCGCTGCAGCGGCGGCGTCTGCGACCATTTGGGGAAGGCGGCCGCGGCGCAAGCAACGGCGGCATCGACTTCTGCCTTGCTGGCAAGCGAGACCCGG
>DASXQK010000105.1:0-9419 GCA_036493015.1 Dongiaceae bacterium
GCGCGTCCTGCGCCACGACCGGCGCAGCGGCCAGAGCGCAGCGCTGCTGAGCGGTGGACGGGCAGCCAGCGGGGAGTGGATTGCAACCCTCGATGGCGACGGCCAGAACGATCCCGCCGATCTCGAGCGCCTGGCGGCGGCGCTTGCCGCCGATTCCGGTCTCGCTTTGGCTTCCGGGCTGCGCCAGAAGCGGAAGGATTCACTCTCGCGCCGGCTTGGCAGCCGATTCGCCAACAAACTGCGTCAATCGATCCTGCGGGATGGCTGCACCGACAGCGCCTGCGGGTTGAAGATTTTTCGCCGCGACGCTTTCCTGGCGCTGCCCGGTTTTGATGGTATGCATCGCTTCATGCCGGCGCTGTTCCTGAGCCAGGGCCATCGTGCGGTCTATGTTGCGGTCAATCATCGCCCGCGCCAGCGCGGCGTCTCCAAGGTCACCAATGCCGGCCGCGCGCTGGTCGGCATCACCGATCTGTTCGGGGTCTGGTGGCTGAAGCGCCGTGCGCGGCGCCCCCTCGTCAGCGAAGAGCGGAGTTGAGAAGATGCAGATTACCTTCTGGGTCATCTTCGGGTTTGTCGGCCAGATCCTTTTCTTCTTCCGGTTTTTTTATCAGTGGCTCGCCAGCGAAGCCGCCAAGCGCAGCGTGGTGCCGGAAGCGTTCTGGTATTTCAGCATTGCCGGCGGGCTGGTGCTGTTCATCTATGCCATCCAGCGCAGCGACCCGGTGTTCACCGTCGGCCAGGGCTGCGGCATCTTCATCTACGTCCGCAATATCTATCTGATCCGGCGCGAGCGCCGGCAGGCCAGCTGACCGAAATCCCTTCCACCATCGAGAGAGGCCGCGTCTGGGCATCGGCCGCCCTGATCGCGCTCGCCCTGCTGCTCTATCTGCCGGGATTCTTCACCCTGCCGCCTACCGACCGCGACGAGGCGCGCTTTGCCGAGGCGAGCCGGCAGATGCTGCAATCCGGCAACCTGGTCGATATCCGATTCCAGGATGAACCGCGCTATCAGAAACCCATCGGCATCTACTGGCTGCAATCGGCTGCGGCCTTTCTCGCCGGCCGCCCTGCCGACGCCATCTGGCCTTATCGCATCCCCTCGATCATCGGCGTGATCCTCGCCCTCAATTTCCTGCTTCGTCTCGGGGAGCGATTGTTCGACCGGCGCAGCGGCCTGGTCGCGTCAATCCTGCTTGGCGCCTGCATTCTGATGTCGGTGGAGGCGCGGATCGCAACGACCGATGCCTGCCTGCTGGCGGCTTCCCTTGCCGCTTTCGATGCGCTGGCGGCCGCCTATTTCGGCCCCGTCAACCGCATCCTGGCGATGCAGTTCTGGATCGCGCTCGGCGCCTCGATCCTGCTGAAGGGGCCGGTGCTGGCGCTGATTCTCGCTCTTACCATTGTAACCCTGATCATCGCGGACCGAGCCGTTATCTGGCTCAAGCGGCTTCAGCCGCTACTGGGGATGCCGCTCACCGCACTGATCGTGGCGCCCTGGCTGATTGCCATCGCCTTCGCCAGTCACGGTGCCTTCTATCGGGCCTCTCTCGGGAACGATTTCTTTTCCAAAATCACCAGCGCGCAGGAGCTGCACGGTTTCCCGCCCGGCTTCTATTTCGTCGCGCTGGCGGTGACCTTCTGGCCATCGGGCCTCATCGCCGCGGCTGCGTTACCGGTGGTATGGCGCCGCCGCAGGCTTCCTGCCTATCGCTTCCTGCTCGCCTGGCTGATTCCATCCTGGATCGCGATGGAGGTGATACCGACCAAGCTGGTCCATTACGTGCTGCCGCTCTACCCAGCCCTCGCCTTGATGGCCGCATCCGTCTTTGCCGATCATGGTATCTCGCTTGCGCCGGTCTGGCGGCATCTGTTGGGCAAGGCCGCGACCGGTGTCTGGATTCTCGTGGGATGCGCCGGCGTGGCGGTCCTGGCGTTCGGTGGCTGGCGGGTGACTGGTAGCGTCGAGCCCATCGAGATCGTGGCGGGCATTGCTCTGGCCGCGTCCATGGCGGCGGCGATATGGCTGCTCATGCGCGACCATCGCCAGGCGGCGCTGGGCATGTTCGTCGTTGCTTCCCTGGTGCTGCAGACCGGGATTTTCGGCATGCTGTTGCCGCGCCTTGATGCTCTCTGGCTCAGCCGTGATGTGCAGAGGCTGGTGGCGGCTGTCTCGCCCTGTGCGCAACCGGTCGTGGTGTCTTCAGGTTACGAGGAACCCAGCCTGGTCTTCCTGCTGGGCCAGCAGACTCCATTGCTGGAGCCAGAGGAAGCAGCGCGCTATCTCATCCAGCACGGCCAATCCTGCACCCTGGCACTGATCGCCAGCGAGAACGACCAGCGGTTCCGCGAGAGCCTCGGCGGCGTCGCGCCGCGGGCGCTGGGGCAGGTCGAGGGAATCAATTACACGATCAGCCACCGCCAGCATTTGACCCTCTATGCGCTACCTTGAGTTCCCGGCGCGGAGCGGGGCAAAGGGCGGCCTTACGCCTTGGTAAGGCAGGCCAAACAGCCGTGACTTGTTTCCGCCTTTTCTCTATGCCTTTCTGCCTGTCATGACGGTAAGCCTGAATAGCTCTGCCGCCGATCGCCGTGGCCTGCTGATCGCCATCATTGTCCTGCTGGCCGCGATGGCGGTGAGCATCGTGTTCATCGACCGGCCGCTGGCCGCAGTCTTGATGAACGTCGATCCGCGCCTTCACGCCATCGCCGAACGGGTCACCTGGTTCGGCCACTCCACCAGCTATCTCGTCACCTTTAGCGTCGCGGCGATAGCCTTGGCGCTTATTTCGTGGCGGGCGCCCAGCGAAGAGTTGCGGGGGTTGGCGCGCGGCTGGGCCTGGCTTTGCCTCTACCTGTTCCTTGCTGTGGCGCTGTCGGGTATCGCAAATGACATTGTCAAAGCGTTCGTCGGTCGCGCCCGGCCGCAGATTGAACCGCAGGAATTGCGGCCCTTTTTCTTCGGCTACGACTATCAATCCTTTCCCTCGGGCCATGCGGCCACGGCCTTTGGCCTCGCCTTTGGCCTTTCCGCCCTCCTGCCGCGGCTGCGCTGGCTGTTCGTGATCCTGGCCGCTGTGGTGGCGTCCTCGCGCGTGATCCTCAACGTCCATCACCTGGGCGATGTCATCGCCAGCGTGGTTGTGGCATTGCTGGTCGTGCGTTGGCTCACGGCATTCTTCGCCAGCCGGCATCTGCTGTTCGAGAGGGATCCATCCGGCCGGCCGCAATTCCGGCTGCCGCGTCGCGCCAACTCGCGGCGGATCACGCCTGCGTGAGAGTGGCTTTCGCATTCTCCAGGGTCTTCCTATTGTCTGACAGGCAGGCCATCCGAGCCGTGGTCAGCGGTACCTGGATAGGCTTTGACAACAGGAGAAACCATCATGCGTTCGCGTAACCTTCTAGCGAGTGCTGCTGCCGGCGCCTTTGCGCTAGCCCTGCCGATTGCGGTCGCCATGGCGGCGGGCAGCAGCACGACCGTCTCGACCGGCAATCCCTCGGCCGATGACGAATACAAGGCGGCCCAGGCTTCCATCGCCCAGGCCGACTACAAGACGGCCATGACTCATCTGCAGAACGTCATCGCGGCCAAGCCCGACGATGCCGACGCGCTGAACCTGATGGGCTTCAGTGAGCGCAAGACCGGCGATATGAACGAGTCGCTGGAGT
Source organism: Dongiaceae bacterium (assembly GCA_036493015.1). Classification (GTDB taxonomy): domain Bacteria; phylum Pseudomonadota; class Alphaproteobacteria; order Dongiales; family Dongiaceae; genus DASXQK01. The sequence continues at coordinate 3,670 of DASXQK010000105.1, forward strand.
ATTACAACAAGGCGCTCGCGCTCAACCCGAACCATCTGGGCGCCAACGAGTATCTCGGCGAGCTCTATCTCGAGATGAAAATGCCGGACAAGGCGAAGGAGCGTCTCGATGTGCTGAAGAGCGCTTGCGGGGGCACCTGCGAGGAATACACCGAGCTCAAGGAAAAGATCGACCAGTACAAATCGTAACGTCGTTCAGGCTGCCGGTTCAGGCAGCAGGCTGCGGCGATGTCTTCGCGATATCGCCGCGGCTTTTCTTTTGCGCCCGCTTCGCATCCTCGGGCAGATCGATCGCCAGCCCGGCCGGCAGATCGGCGGCGCGCTTCACCACGATGATGGGCATTGGCTGGTCGCGTCCGCGCAGGCTGACCTCGTGGCGTTCGTAGTTCTCGACCGCCAGGCCTGCATGTTCGGCGAGCGTCTGCGAGACGATGAGCTCGGCTGAATAATCCTTGGTCAGCGCTTCCAGGCGGCTTGCGGTATTCACCGCATCGCCGATGGCGGTCAGCGTGGTCGCCCGGGCATAGCCCATCTCGCCGACGATTACCGGCCCGGTATGGATTCCGATGCCGATGCGAAGCGGCTCGCTGAGCTCCGCACCCAGCGAGCGGTTAAGTTCCACCAGGTTCAGCGACATCTGGCGTGCGGCGGCGAGTGCGCGCTTGCTGCCATCGGCCGGATCGCCGCCGATGCCGAAGAGCGCCATCACCCCATCGCCGATGAATTTGTCGAGATGGCCGCCGGTGGAATCCACCGCCATGCCCATGGCACGGAAATACCGGTTCAGCAGGAACACCGTGTCATAGGGCAGTTTTTTATGCGCGAGGCGTGTGAACGCGCGCATATCGGCGAACAGTATGGCGATCTCCTGTTCGCGGCCCTGCAGATAGCCGGGTTTTGCGCCGGCATCGCGCGTCGTGGCGCCCGCCGGCAGCAGAGGCACGATCTCAACCGGCTTGGTCGGCCGTGTCTGGCAAGCCAGACGGACACCGGGCGGCGCCCCGACGCGATCCAGCACCTTGCGTTCCGCGGCACTGGCCGGGGGCAGATCCTCTATCCCGGCGACGACTCTGACCCGGCAGGTGGAACAGCGCCCGCGCCCGCCGCAGACCGACGCATGGGGAATGCCGGCATGGCGGCTGCCCTCCAGCAGGGTCTGGCCGCGATGCAGATCGATGACCCGGCCATCGCTATAGGTCACGCTGACGGATTGACGGCGGCGCACCTCATTGCGGATCGCGCGCGCCAGAATAACGGCGAGGACGATGCCCGCATAGCCGATCAGCAGGATGCGCCGCCACATGTAGAGCTCGGCGAGCTCAGCTGCATCGGCGAAATGCACCGTGGCGGCGACGCTGTCATACCAGCCGGGCTGCCGGTATAGCGCCGCGACTTCGCGGCCGGCGGCAACCGTGCCCAGGATGGAGAGCACCGGCACCAACAGGGCTGCGGCGAACAGCCAGTACTGCGCGCGCGGATACCAGGGATAAAGCCGCAGCCAGCCCCGCAGGCCGATGCAGCCATGCAGCCAGGCCGCCAGCAGCGCCGTGATCTGCAGCAAGCCCTCCAGCGGCAGGAAGACCCAGATGATCAGCAGCACATAGTCGTAATTGTCCTCCGTACCGAAGAACTGATGGGCGCCGCGCGTGCCCAGCACATGCAGCAGGATCAGCGGCGGCACGGCGAGGCCGAGAAGGATCTGCGCCCAATCGGCACGCGACAGGCCGCGCAGGCTGCGCCGGTGATAGAACGACCAGACCGCCATCGTCAGATGCACCGCGATGGCGCCATAGAGCAGCAGCGTGCCCACGGGATTGCGCCAGATGGCGACGAACACCGCGCGGCCATCGGCCAGGACCTGGTGGGAAATCAATCCCAGCGCGTGATTGAGAAAATGAGTCGTCACATAGACGAACAGCACAAGGCCGCTTATCAGCCTTATGCGTCGCAGGTACGCCGTCTTTTGCATGGCTGTCCGTTCGTGGAAGCACGGCGGGCAAGGCTGTCAGCCCACCCCTTCTGTGATAATAGACCTGCCCATGACAGCTTGGAAACTGCAGGACGCGGCAGCTCGCCATATTGCCAATCCCCGCGCCGCCGCGGCCGGCGCTGCCTTCCCCGGCGAGCTTCAAGCAATTCTCTCGCGCCGTGACGGGCTCGCGGCTCTCGCCGAGATCGAAACCTGGCCCGGCTACGCGCCCACCCCGCTGCGCAACCTGCCTGGTCTCGCGAAGCGATTGGGCTTGGCCTCGCTGCGCTACAAGGATGAGAGCGGGCGCTTCGGCCTCGGCAGCTTCAAGGCGCTGGGCGGCGCCTTTGCGGTCTATCGCTATCTGGCTGAGGCGGTGCGCAAGCAGCGCGGCGTGCTGCCCAGTGCGGCCGCCCTTATTGCCGGCGAGCATCGCGACATTGCCCAGGGCCTGACGGTGGCGAGCGCTACCGATGGCAACCATGGCCGCTCCGTCGCCTGGGGCGCTTCGCTCTTCGGGGCGAGGTCGGTCATCTATATCCATGCCACGGTCAGCGAGACGCGCCGCGCCGCAATCGCCGCCTTCGGTGCGGAGGTTCGCCGCACGGCCGGCAATTACGATGACTCGGTTCATCGCTGCGCCGCCGATGCGAAGGCCGCCGGCTGGCAAGTCATCTCCGATACCTCCTACGGCGACTATGTCGATGTGCCGCGCCAGGTGATGCAGGGCTATTGCGTCATGGCGGAAGAGGCGCTGAGTCAATTGGCTGCGGATGGAGAGGAGCCGCCCACCCATACGTTCATCCAGGCCGGCTGCGGCGGGCTGGCGGCGGCCGTCATCGCCTATCTCTGGGAGAGCTGGGGGTCTCAGCGCCCGCGGCTGATCGTGGTCGAACCCGAACGCGCCGATTGTGTCTATCGCAGCATCGAGGCCGATCGCCAGATACGGGTCACTGGCGATCTGGAAACGATCATGGCGGGACTTGCCTGCGGCGAGGTTTCCGACGTCGCCTGGAAGGTGCTGCAGCGCGCGGCGAGCGATGCGCTGGCCATCTCCGATTCTCTGGCGGTCTCGGCCATGCGGGCGTTGGCCGAGGGAATTGACGGCGATCGGCCGCTGGTCGCGGGAGAATCCGGCGTGGGCGGTCTCGCCGGCCTTCTGGGCGTCTGCGCCGATGCCTCCTTGCACTCACGGTTGGGCCTCACCCCTGCTTCGCGCATCCTGCTGTTCGGCAGCGAAGGCGATACCGATCCGGCGGTTTATCAGCAGATCGTCGGCCGCCCCGCCAGCGCGGTGCGCGCGGCATGAACGAGACCGATAGTGAAGCCCGCCGGGATACTGAAGCCCGTCGCCGCCAGCGCAAGCAGCGCCGCGCCGACAGGCTGCGCCTGCTCGCCAGCGGACCGCCATCGCCCTGCATCAGCGTCTGCCAGATGGATGACGCAACTGGCTGGTGCCTCGGCTGCAAGCGCACCATCGACGAGATCCGCGAATGGATGATCATGCCGCCCGAGGAACGTCAGCGCGTGCTGGATGCGCTCAAGGACCGTCAATGAGCCCCCATCAATGAGCACCGCGCAAACCCTCGCCGTCCCGCGTTCGCGCATTGGCCTCATTCTGATCGCCTCGATCACCGTTCTTTGGGGCTGCAACTGGCCGGTGCTGAAGATCGCCGTCAGCGAGCTACCGGTCTTCACCTTTCGCAGCATTTCGCTGGCGAGCGGCATCCTCGGCATGTTCCTGCTCTGCTGGTTCGAGAAGAAGCCGTTCTGGCTGCCGCGCCGCGACATCCTGCCCTGCTTTCTCGTGGCGATGGCGACGATCACCGGCTGGAACCTGGCCTCGACCTTGGGATTGCAGCACATGGCGCCCGGCCGTGCCGCCATCCTTGCCTTCACCATGCCGCTCTGGGCGGCCTTGATGGCAGTGCCAATGCTGCGTGAGCGGATGACGCGCCTGCGCTTGCTGGGACTTGCGCTGGGACTTGCCGGCATGGCGCTGCTGATCTGGCCCGATCGCGCCAATCTTGCCCGCGATCCCCTCGGCCCGGTCTACATGATCGCCGCTGCGATCACCTGGGCGCTCGGCACCGTGGGGCTGAAGATGCATCGCTGGTCGGTGCCGCTGACCACCATTACCGCATGGCAATTCGCCTTCGGCACGGTGCCCGTGGTCATCGGCGCGCTGATCGCTGATCACGACGTATCGTTCGCCGCAGTCGATCTGCGTGGCTGGAGCGCGGTGTTCTATGCCTCGATCGTCTGCACGGTTTATTGCTATTGGGCGTGGTTTCGAATCGTCGAGATCTATCCCGCCACGGTCGCCGCCATCGCTACGCTGGGTATTCCGGTGATCGGTGTATTCAGCAGCGCCCTGGTGCTGGGCGAATCCGTGGGGTTGAGCGAGGTCGGCGCGCTCGCCCTCGTGGTCGGGGCTCTGGTGACGGTCCTGATCCTGCCGGGGCTGCGGCGGCCAAGCCTGCAGGCCGACAGCCGCTAGCAGGCGTCCCTCAGAATGGTTGCGCCCCGGCGAATTGCGAGGCGGTCAGCTTCTTCTTCTCTCGGTCGCCGCGGCCTAGAAAGGCTGGGCACCGGCGAACTGTATGGCCGCGAGTTTTTTCTTCTCGCGGCCAGATGAATCGAAATTCGCTGGATCGAGCCAGGATTCGAAGGCGGCTTTGATCGCTGGCCAGTCGCGATCGATGATCGAATACCAAGCCGTGTCGCGGTTGCGGCCCTTGATGATCATATGCTCGCGGAAAATGCCCTCGAAGGTGAAGCCAAAACGCCCGGCCGCGCGGCGCGAGGGCGCATTGCGGGCGTTGCATTTCCATTCGAAGCGCCGGTTGCCCAGCGTATCGAACGCGTATTTGCCCATCAGGAAGATCGCCTCCGTCGCCTGGCGCGTGCGCTGCAGGACGGGGGTGAACCAGATATGGCCCGTCTCGATGACGCCGTCGGCGGGAACGATGCGCAGGAAGCTCGACATGCCGGCGGCTTTGCCGCTGGCCCCGTCGATCACGGTAAAGAACAAGGGATCGGTTGAGGCGGCGCGCTCCACCAGCCAGGTCTTGAAGCTCGCGATATCGGCAAAGGGCCCATAGCCCATATAGATCCAGATTGCCGGGTCTCCCTGGCTCCCATGGGAGAGTTCGAACAGGTCGCTGGCATGGCGGGATGGTTCCACCGGCTCCAGCCGCACATAGCGCCCCTGGATGACCTCGCGCCGGGGCGGCTTGGCGGGCGTCCAGGCAAGCCTCGGTCCCAAGCCGATTTCCTCGATATCCATACTGTCACCCTTCCTGTTTGCCCGATCATTCGGTGCCGATCATAACCCCGGGAACCGTCCCTGCCAGGGCCAGCGGTCATATACGGTTAGGGCCATTTTCCCAAGGAATCCGCCAGCTTTCGAAAGTGCCGTCATATTTATTTCACATATCTGAAACATGCGTGTCCCCCCGCAACCCTAGTCTCTGCTTCAGCGCCCGAAGCGGCCGCGGTGGACAATTCGGATTCGGTCCGCTTCGCGCGAGGACTGCACGTCGCAAAAAGAGGGATTTCAGACATGAAACGCATTCTGGCATTGGCGCTGTTCGCAACGCTCGCATGGACCAGCGCACAGGCGGCCGATATTTCGGGCGCCGGTGCGACGTTCCCCTATCCGATCTATTCCAAATGGGCCGATGCGTACAAGACGCAGACGGGCGTCGGGTTGAACTATCAGTCAATCGGCTCCGGCGGCGGCATCAAGCAGATCAAGGCCAAGACCGTCACCTTTGGTG
>DASXQK010000106.1:0-10541 GCA_036493015.1 Dongiaceae bacterium
GTTGTTTGAACCGGCGCTGCCCGGCCTGGTTCCCCGGAAGTTTGCCTTCGATGTCAGCAAGCGGCAGCGCCATAAGCAAGCAAGAGGTTCACAAGAAAGCGGGACCGGGCCGGCTATGGCCCGATCCCGCCGTAAAGATCAACGATTGGTCGGCGCTCCCGACGCCAGCTTTATTTGGCAGCCGCTTTGGCGTTGAGTTGCAGGGTGCCGTTAGCCGCACCGCCTGATGCCACAAGATTTGCCGCGGCTGCCGTATCGCTCGTCACACCGGCGCCCGATGCCAGGCCCGCATCCGCACTCGCTGCGGAGTTGCTGTCGATCTGAGCCGTGGCACCCGCCTGCTGCACGGCAAGGCTATTGTTTAGACTGCCCACTGCCGATCCCGCGCCGATACCAAGCGCAGAGTCGGTGGAAACGGCGCTTCCATTGATCTGGGCGCCGGTGGAAAGGCTGAGGGCCGTGGCCCCGGAACTATCGCCCGCAACGCCGGTGCCGATCGCGGTGTTGGTATTGCCCGCCGCGGCATTGGCATTGACGTTGCCCGAGCCGCCAAGCGAAGAGCCTCCCAAAGCGCCACCAAGACCGCCGCTACCGCCCAATCCGCCTCCCAGACCACCGCCGCCGCCCAGGCCCAGACCAGCGGCTGCCGCCTGCTGATCCGCAAAGCCGCGATGGGTATCGAGCTTCAGCGGAGCGATCGCCAGAACTGCAGCTAGAATCGCTGTCGAGGTCGCGAGAGCAATTCGAGTCTCATTTCGCTTCGTCATGAGATTCCTCCTGTTTGCCGGCCAGAAAGGGCGTGTACTGCGCTACTAGTTAACGTTCATTAACAAACTTGGTCCGGTGGCAAATTGAATCGCGCGCCAATAAGCGATTCAGGCCTTTGGCGGCGCCAGGAACAGGCTGTGCCGGCGGCTGCCGCATTTGGTGCAGGTGGCGCGTTTTGACAGAAGGCCGATGGTGAGAGCGTCGCCATGACTGGCCGCCAGCTCCACGGGGTCGAGGCTGCGCCGATGGCCGCAATCCCGGCAGTGCAGCCGGATTGTCCGGGCTGCCAAAGCAATCGCCATCATGGTCAGCGTCGGGTCTTCGTTCCTGGACATAGCGTGGCCTGTTGGGGCCCGATCCGCCCTGCGTTCAGCGGGCGGCGCCCATCTCGCGCCCAATGCGCTACGGCGGCGCCCTTAGGCCACAACAAACTTGCGATCGGTCAGGTCTTTTTGGCGAAGAAGAGCGCCTGAGAGATCGCAACCTTAAGGGTCGTGTCGTCGAAAGGTTTGGTGACGACGAAAGCCGGCTCCAGCGCCTCGCCGGTCAGCAGGCGCTCGGGAAAGGCGGTTACGAAGACCACCGGCACGTCGATCGATTTTAGGATCTCATGGACGGCAGCGATCCCGGTGCTGCCGTCCTTCAACTGGATGTCGGCAAGCACAAGACCCGGCGGGGTCGCTTGCGCCATGGCGATGGCTTCGGAAGCCCGCGCCGCCACGCCGGTCACCTTGTGGCCCAAGCCCTTCACCAATTCAGCGACATCGAGCGCGATCACCGGCTCGTCCTCGATGATCAGCACGCGTGTCGTGGCCTGACGCTTTAGATTTGCCCAGGCCTCGTCGATATGCCGGCTGACATCCGCGGCACTCATGCCCAGGATCTCGCCCGCCTCGGCCGGCGAGAATCCTTCCTGATGGACCAGCAGTAGCGCTTGCCGGTCGCGCGAGGCGAGCGCGATCAGTCTTTCACCGACGCGCCGCTCCACCGGATCAGCGAGCGTGGCGATATCCTGGGTCGATGTCTGGACCGTGTCGGCAAAGCGGTGGAACAGTCGGAAAAGCTGGACGGGAAGGTTGCCCGAGGCGGTAATGGCCCGGGGTTCCTGCAGCAGCGTCTCCAGGCAGCCGCGAATGTACTGATCGCCCACGGCCTGCGAGCCCGTGAGCGCTCTCGCATAGCGCCGCAGATAAGGCAGGCGTTGCACGATCTGCTGCTTCAGCGCGTCCATAAGGGGTACTCCATAGGCTGGCGCAAACGATGGTCCGATGGGGTTACTGTTGCCCCAGTCGCCGCGGGAAACCTAGTGAAATTCTGGAGGGTTTCGCAAGCCCGAACGGCTCGCGCGTTCAAGCGGCGGCGCCGGTGAGTTCACGGATGCGGCTCAACACCTCGCCCGGCGTATAGGGCTTGCGCACCAAGCTGCTGACCGCAGCCCCGCTACCGGCAAGATCGGCGGGCGGCACATAGGCCGAAGTCAGAAGCACGCCGATCTCGGGCCGGTTGCGGGCAATCCATTTCGCCAACGCCAGACCATCGATCCGGCCGGGCATACGTACGTCGCTAAAGACGACATCGACCTCGTCTCCGCCATGCAGCAGCTTGGCTGCTTCATCGCCGTTCTTTGCTTCCAGCACCGTGTAGCCGAATTCACGCAGGTATTCACAGATCATCAGCCGGATCAAGACTTCGTCCTCCACAACCAGGATCGTACCCGGCATGGGTTCGCCATCGCGGGTCTGGCCCGGCTGCTGCTGCATGATATGGGGCATGCTCTGTTAACGCTTGCGTTGGGCAAATGTTCCGGTCATATCCAAGCGGCGGGCGGCCCAACGGCGCCCGCCTCTGGTGGCCGGAATCGGTGCCGATTCGTTTCAGATCTGACGTGCCATATTGCAGCTTGGGCAAGTCAAAGTATCGCGGCTGAAGGATCGAAGCGATGTCGCAGGAACCCGTGGTCGAACAGGCCCCCACCCAGGCGCCTACTCAGGCGCCCACCCAGGCCAAGGACGGATTGGCCGATGGCGCGCTGATGCTGCGCGTGCGCCAGCAGGAGATTCTGGCCGAACTCGGCGTGACAGCGCTCCAGGGGGCTGGCTTCGATGCGCTGATCGAGCGCGCCGCCATGCTGGCGGCCGAAGGCATGAGGGCGGAATTCAGTAAGATTCTGGAGTACCTGCCGGCGCAAAATCGCCTGCTGGTGCGCGCGGGCGTGGGCTGGGATCCGGGCATCGTCGGCAAGGCGACCATCGGCGCCGATTACGAATCCCCCGGCGGCTTCGCGCTGCGCACTGGTAAGCCTGTCATCTCCAACCATCTCGGCAATGAAGATCGCTTCCGCACGCCAGACCTGTTGCTCGAGCACGGCATTCACCGCGCGATCAATGTGATCCTGCAGGGCGACCGCGAACCCTTCGGGGTGCTGGAGGTCGATAGCCGCTCGCCCGGCCAGTTCACCGAATACGATCTCTCTTTCCTGCAGGGGGCGGCGAACATTCTGGGTATGGCCATCGAGCGCCAGCGCTTCGAGCGCGACCTGAAGGCGGCTCTTGCCCGTCACGAGGTGCTGCTGCGCGAGGTCGACCACCGGGTCAAGAACAGTCTGCAACTCGTGATCAGCTTCCTTCGCCTGCAGGGCGATGGCGCCGACCAGCCCGAGGTGCGTCATCATCTGCAGGAAGCCGCCGGCCGCATCTCCGCAATCGCCCGGGTGCATCAGCGGCTAAACCAGACGGCCAAGATCGAATCGCTCGATCTCGGCGCCTATCTTGCCGATCTCTGCAAGGATGTGGATGACGTCGCAGCGAACTGCACGGTCATTGCCGAGGTCAGTCCGGGCATCGAGATTTCTACGGTACGCGCCATTTCGACGGCCCTGCTGGTGAACGAGCTGATCGCCAATGCCGCCAAGCATGCCTATCGCGAAGGGGCCTCGGCGCGCATCTGGGTTGGCCTCAGCCAAATCGCCGAAGGGCGCATCGTCATTTCGGTACGCGATGAGGGAGTCGGCCTGCCCCAGGGTTTCGATCCAAAAGCCGGCAAGGGGTTGGGCATGCGCATCGTGAACGCGCTGGCGAGACAACTCGATGCGGAAATCGAAGTGGAGCCGCGTCAGCCCGGCACGGAGATACGACTGCTGATGAGCGTGGAGGCGAAGAACTAGGCCTCAGACGTATTCCCCGCTTACGCGTATTTCCCTCGCCTACGCATATTCCCTACGCATATTCCAAAGGCAGAATCGTCGTGGATTTCAGCACCTCCATGGCGAAGGTCGAACTGACATCGTAGAGCTCGATGGCCGCGATCAATTTCTTGTAGACCCGGTCATAGGCATCGATATCCGGAACGACGATGCGAAGCATGTAGTCGATCTGGCCGCTCATGCGATAGACCTCGAGGATCTCGGGAATGCCGACCACGGCGCGGGAAAACGCCTCCAGCCATTGGGCGTTGTGCTGGTTGGTGCGGATGGCGGCAAAGACCGTGACTCCGAGATTGAGCTTGCGCGGATCGAGCACAGCGACACGGGCACGGATATAACCCTCGGCCTCCAGCTTCTGGATCCGCCGCCAGCAAGGTGAGGGCGAGAGTCCCACCTGTTCGGCCAGCTCGTTTACCGAAAGGGCGGCGTTTTCCTGCAATAGCGCCAGCAGACGCCGGTCGAATTTGTCCAAAGACATGCAAAATTATACTCAAAACGACCTCCAATGGGGTAATTTATTCCATAAAACGTGCAAAGAGCGCGAAGAATCGAAAAATATTTTCCGGCGAATCGGTGGAATATCGCTGCCAAGAGAACGTCTTGGGCAGGAGAGCTTTGTCATGTCGCTGTTCACCGATCATCCCGCTTCCGTCGGCGAGACCTATGTCCAGCATATGGGCTCTGCCAGCTTTTTCGGCAGCCGCATGATCCTGGCGGGGCTTGCCTGCATGTTGCATGGCCTGCTGCCTTTCCTGTTCACCGCCACGGGGCGGCAGACCATCGAAATGCTGCACGATCGCATGGTGGTGAACCGCCATCGCCAACCCACATCGGCCCCTTCTGTCGCCGACCTTTCCCGCCGCGTCGCCGCCTGATTCTGCGGCCCGGGCCCTGACCGGGGCTTAAACCTTAAATTCAACCGTGCTCTTTGGCCGGCGGGCCGGTTTGGCCCGTTTGGCCCCATCTGGCTTTCGTTTGCCAGGCCTGAAAACCGGCCATCGGCAGGTGCTTATTGGCCTGGTGGCAGTGGGAACGCTTTAATCATTGGATTGTTAGTCTCATGGCCGCGCTTGACGGCCGCGAGGGTTGCCGGCGGGCGGCCAGAGTCGTTGTCCAGGCTTATTCAGGTTGTAATCCGTGCTTATTCAAGCAGTTAACAAGGAGTTTCGGCCATGATTTCCAAGACGATGCTTTCCTCGGGCCGTTCTGCGGCGATTCTAGTCGCCGCTTCGCTGGCGCTTGCCGTCGGCGTGTTTTCCGTGCGCCCCGTGGTCAATGACGCGCTGGCGGCCTGCGCGTCCAGCGATCCGGTCAACGCCACGACGGCCCAGGATGCAACCCGCGCAATGCAGAAGGCGGGCTATACCCAGATCAAGATCCTGGCCAAGGGCTGTGACAGTGCATGGCACGCCTCGGCCATGTTGAACGGCCAGCCTGTCTTCGTGGTTTGGAATCGCGAAGGTCAGGTACTGACCGAAGGCGACTAGGTCCAACCGCTACGGTTGCCGGTCGACCAGAACCGAACGAGCGGGTTTCAGCCGCAGCACCGTTCCTTACTCACTTTACTTTCCACCCAGAAGGAGATCGATCCATGTCCCTGAGAACCAAATTTGCCGCCGGCGCCGCGATGGCCTTGGCGCTCGCCGTCACGGCGGGCAGTGCGGATGCCAATGGCGTCAAGGCCGGGTTCCTGAAATGCGATGTTGCCGGCAATATCAGTTTCATCTTCGGCTCCTCGCGCGACATCACCTGCATCTATGACGCCGGCAGCGCGCATCCGCTCGACCATTACAGGGGCACCATCAAGAAGTACGGCATCGATATCGGCTATCAGCAGAATGGCGTGATCATCTGGGGCGTCGTCGCGCCCAGCAATTATGTCGGGCCGGGCGCGCTCGCCGGCGACTACGGCGGTGTATCAGCGGCTGTCGCCGTCGGCCTTGGCGTCGGCGCCAATGCGCTGATCGGTGGTTCCAGCAATAGCGTCGCCTTGCAGCCGCTGAGCGTGGAAGGCATGCAAGGCTTGAACATCGCCGGTGGTATCGGCGTGCTCACTTTGGAACACGCTCAGTAGGTCGAACGTTTAATTCGCATGCGACAAGCGCGGCCGGCACTCTGCCGGCCGCGTTTTCGTTTCAGCCGGTCTGAGTTAAACCAGCCAGCTTGCGATCATCGCCAGGGCCGCGATGGCCATCACCGCTGTCGCAATCCAGCCCAGCCAGCGCAGCCCCGGCGGCAGGGTGAAGCGGCCCATTACTTTCGTCCGCGTGCCGATCAGCATCATCATGGCCATGATAGGCACGGCGGCGACACCGTTGATCACGGCACTCCAGAACAGCATCTTCATCGGATCGATGGGCAGGTAATTCATCACCACGCCGATCGCCGTGGCGATAGCGATGGTCGCGTAAAAGGCGCGGGCCTGATACCACTGACGAGCCAATCCGACCGGCCAGGCCAGCGCCTCGCCCAGCGCATAGGCGGCCGAGCCCGCCAGCACCGGCAGCGCCAGCAATCCCGTGCCGATGATGCCCGCGGCGAAGATGGCGAAGGCGAAATCCCCGGCAAGCGGACGCAGCGCCTGGGCCGCATCGGCTGAGGTCTGGATATCGGTGATGCCATGGACATTCAGCGTGGCCGCGGTGGTGACAACGATGAACAGCGCCACGAGGTTGGAAATGCCCATGCCGAAATATGTATCGATCTCGATGCGGCGGATTTCTTCCGGCGCCTGATCGGGCGCCTCGGAGAGCGGCTCGGCACCCGGCCGTTCCTGCTGATCCTCGACCTCGGTCTCCGCCTGCCAGAAGAACAGGTACGGGCTGATCGTGGTGCCGAAAACAGCGACGATGGTGATGAAGTAATCGGGCTTCCAGACGATATGCGGCCACACCATGCTGAGCGCCACGGTCGACCAGGGTACGTCGACAATGAAAGCGGTGGCAGCATAGGCAAGCAGCGAGAGGCTCAGCCACTTCAGCACCGAGATATAGCGCGAATAGCGCATGAAGATTTCCAGCAGCACCGAAGCCACGCCGAATGCAGCGATGTAGAGAAAGGCGGGGCCGCCGATCAGAAGCCTGATGCCGGCCCCCATGGCACCGAGATCGGCACCGAGATTGATGACATTGGCAACCAGCACCAGGCCGACCAGCGAATAGAGCAGCGAGCGCGGGTAGTAGCGGCGCATGTTGCCGGCGATGCCGAGACCGGTGACACGGCCGATGCGTGCGCTGATCTCCTGGATCGCCGCCATCAGCGGATAGGTCAGCAGCAGGGTCCAGGTCAGGCCATAGCCGAACTGGGCACCTGCCTGGGAATAGGTGGCAATCCCGCTGGGATCGTCGTCGGAGGCGCCGGTGATAAGACCCGGGCCCAGGATCTTGATGAGGGGAACACGCCCGCCTGCTGGAATCGTCTTTTCGCTCTCGCTCACGCCTCTTGCATCCCACGGCTCCATGCGGTGACCACTGTATGGATCAACCCGGTGATCTGGCGGCAGTTTCCCCTGGCGCGAGATTACAGGAATTTGACGGCGGCGATGCGCAAAGCAGGTCTATTTTGACGTTGCCGCAGCCCGACCGCTAAGGTCTGTGGCGAACGCCATCAGGGACCCACCGGCGCCGTTGCGCCGAGGAGAGTTCGCCATGCCGCTGGATCTCGCAACTTTGCCGCTGACGACGAACCGGGGCGCCAGCAAGGCAGCTCTGAATCAGGCGGCGCGCGAATATCTCGGCTGGCATGGCGACCCTGTCGCGACGTTGAACGTCGCGGCCGAGCAGGATGAAGGCTTTGCCTTTGGCCATGTGTTGAACGGCGTCCTGCGGCTGCTCTCCGGCGAAACCGAAGAAGCCAGCCCCGGCCTCGTCGCCTGTCGAACCGCCATCGACCGAGCGAAGCCGGCGATGAGCGGGTGGGAGCGCGCCCATGTCGCCGCCTTCGAAGCTTGGCATGCCGGTGACATCCGGGGTGCGGCGGCGATCTGGGAGCAGATCCTGATTCACCAGCCCCACGACATCTGGGCCCTGCGCTTTGCCCATGACACCTATTTCTATCTGGGCGATGCGGCCAATCTACGCGATTCCCCGGCGCGCGTACTGCCGGCCTGGGGCGATGGCGACGATCTCACCGGTTTCATCAAAAGCATGCATGCCTTTGGGCTCGAGGAATGCGGCGATTATCGCGGCGCGGAGGCGGCAGCTCGCGCCGCGATCGCGGTCAATCCCGCCGACACCTGGGGCGTGCATGCGTTGGCCCATGTGATGGAGATGGAAGGGCGCCAGCAGGAAGGCATCGCCTTTCTCAACGACATGCAGCCGCACTGGCAGCAGGGGCCGGCCCTTGCGGTCCATCAATGGTGGCATCTGAGCCTGTTCCTGATCGAGCGCGGACGGCTGGACGAGGTGCTGGAAATCTATGACCAGCATGTCCGCGGCGCGCCGTCCGCAGCGCTGCTCGATCTGGTGGATGCCGCGGCCCTGCTCTGGCGCCTGCAGCTTGCCGCTATCGATGTGGGGAATCGCTGGCAGGGCCTGCGCGAGCATTGGTACGCGCATCTCGAAACCCACATGCTGGTATTCAACGATGCCCATATCGCCTTGGTCGCCGCTGGGCTGAAGGATCGCGCGGCTGCGGCAACGCTCGATCGCTCCATCACCCGCTACGTCGCCGCGCAAAAAGGAACCAACCGGGATATCACGCAGCAGGTGGGCCAGGCCGTGGTGCGCGCCGTCACCGCTTTTGCCCGGGGCGACCATGCGGGCGCTGTCGATCTGCTGCTGCCCGTGCGCTACGAGATCTGGCGCATCGGCGGCAGCCACGCCCAGCGCGACTTGTTTACCCAGACCTTGATCGCAGCAGCCCTCGGCGCGCAGCGCTGGCCGCTCGCCCGTGCGTTGCTGGCGGAACGGGTGGCCTTGAAACCAGCGAGTGCCGTGAGCTGGCGCGATTATGCCGACGTGCTGGGCAGGCTGGGCGATGGTCCCGCCGCCGAGGCCGCGCGAAAAAAGGCGACGCAGTTATCGCTATAAGGCGATTCATTTCCCCGGAAAGGGCGGCTAGGCGCTAACATCTGGCTTGCGTATTTTGAGCCAGTAAAACGTGATTGTATCTCTCCTGATCGAATGGGTGCCCGCCCGGCGGGTCTTGCCCGGTAGCTTGGCGGCTTTGCCATGATCGCTCGCCCATGATCGCTCGCCCGTGATCGCTGACCGTCTCAACGCGCGCTCGCCGCGCATGGCCGGCATTCTGCTGGCGACCGGTGCCTATTTCATGTTCTCGGGCCAGGATGCGGCGGTGAAGTGGCTCGCGACCGACTATGCCATTCCCGAGCTTTTGTTCATGCGTAGCATCACCATCATGCTGCTCGTGCTTGCCATTGGCCGTCGGCCGCTGGTGCGTGAGGTCATTGCTTCGCGCACCAAGCTGCCGCTGCTGTTGCGGGGCGCGATCATCCTGGCGGCCTGGTTTTGCTACTACACCGCCTCGCGCCACCTGCAGCTTGCCGAGATGGTCACCATCTATTTCGCCGCACCGATGATGATCACAGTGCTCTCGGTCTTCCTGCTCGACGAGAAGGTGGGCTGGCAGCGCTGGGCAGGTACGTCGCTGGGTTTCGTGGGCGTGGTGGTGGCCTGTGCGCCCGGCGGCATGACCTTCGGCTGGCCGGTCGTGCTCGTGCTGGCGGCAGCGGTGCTTTGGGCCTATTCCAACATTCTCGTGCGCCAGATCAGCCGCACCGAAACGACCATCATGCAGATGCTGTTTTCCAACGGCGCCTTTGTCGTCTTCTGCACCTTCACCTTGCCCTGGGTCTGGACGACGCCAAGCTGGACGGCAATCCTGCTTATGGCGGGTATCGGGCTGGCAGGGGCGGGTGGCCAATATCTTCTGTTCGAGGGCTTTCGCCTGGCGCCCGCCTCGCTGGTCGCCCCCTTCGAATACAGCTCGCTGATCTGGGCTTTCGCCCTTTCCTACATCGTCTGGGGCGATGTTCCTCGCCACGGCGTTTTTCTGGGGGCTGGCATCATCATCGCCAGCGGCCTGGTGGTGGTCGCCGACGAATGGCTGGCGGGAAGAAGCGCACGCCCGGCACTGGCAGCGGAACCCCGAAGCGGGAAATAAGCGAAGCCGAGCCAAACCCTCAGGGGGTGGAAGGCGGCTCAGTCCCGATCCACTTGTCGCGCACCTGGTTATAGTGCTGCGTGGGATCGTAGCGCTCGACCTGCAGATTCATGGCCAACGCCGTCATCTCGCCAATCGCGGCCTTCAGCTGATAGGCATTGACCGCCGCGTCGTGCTGCGCGGTGGTGACGTTGGATTCCGCCGTATAAAGCGCCTGCTGGGCGTTGAGCACGTCGAGGGTCGTGCGCGTGCCCACCCGCTGCTCTTCCACCGTGCCCTGATAGGCGATGATGTTCGCCTTCACCTGGGTCTCGAACGAGCTCGTATTGGCAAGATTGGCTTGATAGCTCTGCCAGGCCTGGGTCGCATCGAAGGTGGCGTTGCGGGCCGCCACTTCGATCTGGTTGCGGGTCTCGCCATAATTTTCCTTGGCCTGGCGCACCTTGGA
>DASXQK010000107.1:0-5739 GCA_036493015.1 Dongiaceae bacterium
AGGAAAACCAGAAAGCCACAGGACGGTGGCACCCAAATCGATTCGAATCGTCCTGCGGCTTCCTGGCGACGGAGCGGTGCCGATCCGAGGGGGGAAAGTACGACCGCGCCGTCGCAGATATTGAGACCCGGATGCGAGGGCCGCTCCAGTGAACAATTGGTTAGGTTTGGTGAAGTTGGGCGGCTGGACGAAACCCGTTTGCGGGGCCAAACTCCGCACCGCTTTGGGGCGCTGCGCCGCGCAATTCAGCCATCATCAGGCCGGCCATCATCAGGCCGGCCATCATCGGGCCGGCCATCATCAGGACAAGGGACAATGGATCAACAAAAGCTCACCCAGTTCATCGAAGACGGCTGGACGCGCGAAATTATCCCCACCCTGACCGACTACATTCGCATTCCCAACAAATCGCCGGCCTTCGACCGCGACTGGGCAAGCCACGGCTATATGGACAAGGCGGTGGAACTCTTCACCGGCTGGGCGAAGCCGAAGGTGGCGAAGCTGCCCGGTGCAACGCTCGAGGTCGTGCGACTGCCCAACCGCACGCCGTTGATCTTCATCGAGATCCCCGCCAGCGGCGGCACGCCGGACAAGCCAGGCGGCAAGCTCGATGGCGCGAAAGACGATCGCGTGCTGCTCTATGGCCACCTCGACAAGCAGCCGGAGATGACCGGCTGGCTCGAGGGCTACGGCCCCTGGACCCCGCGGCTGGAGGGCGACAAACTCTATGGCCGGGGCGGCGCCGATGACGGCTACGCCTTGTTCGCGGCCTTGAGTGCCATTCTGGCACTGGCCGAACAGGGGCTGGCCCATGCGCGTTGCGTGATCCTGATCGAGGCCTGTGAGGAATCGTCCAGTTCCGATCTGCCCCATTACATCGCGCATCTGGCGCCACGCATCGGCGAGCCCTCGCTGGTCGTTTGCCTTGATTCCGGCTGCGGCAACTACGACCAGCTCTGGGTCACCACCTCGCTGCGCGGCAATGTTGCCTGCAACCTGACGGTCAGGGTGCTGACCGAGGGTGTCCATTCCGGCGATGCTTCCGGCATCGTTCCCTCCAGCTTCCGTTTGCTGCGCCAGCTCGTCTCGCGCATCGAGAACGAGAACACCGGCGAGATCCTGCCGGAGGAACTTCATGTCCAGGTGCCGGCGGACCGCATCGCCCAGGCCCGCATCGCGGCTAGCGCCCTGGGCGAGCAGCTCTACACGAAATTCCCCTTCGTTCCCGGCATGCAGCCGCTGACCGACGATCCGGTGGAAATGGTGCTGAACCGCAGCTGGCGCCCGCAGCTTGCCGTCACCGGCGCCGACGGTTTCCCGGCGATCGCCAATGCCGGCAATGTGCTGCGGCCCTCCACCACCATGCGGCTATCGCTGCGCATCCCGCCGACCCTGGAGGGAGCAAAGGCTGCGGCGCTGATGGAAAAGCTGCTGAAAAAAGATCCGCCCTATGGCTGCGAGATCGTGCTGGAACGGCTGGAGGCCAGCGCCGGCTGGAACGCGCCGAAGCTCGCATCCTGGCTGGAGCAGTCGCTGGCGCGTGCCTCCAACAACGCGTTTGGGCGCCCGCCGGCCTATATGGGCGAAGGCGGCAGCATTCCGTTCATGGACATGCTGGGCAAACGCTTCCCCGAGGCGCAGTTCGTGGTGACCGGCGTGCTGGGACCGCACGCCAACGCCCATGGGCCGAACGAGTTCCTGCATATCCCGACGGGCAAGCGCGTCACCGCCGTGGTGGCCCAGGTTCTGGCCGATCACCACGCGCGGAAAGCCGCGTGAAAAGGTAAAAACCACAGAGGCACCGAGCGAACGCGGCGTGGATCGGTCTTCAGCCCACGCTCGTTCGTTATGCCCGGGCGCCATGCCCGGGCGTCATGCCCGGGCGTCATGCCCGGGGCCGGGCGATGCGCCATTTATTTGCCATCCCCGGCGATAGCTGCAACCCTGTGGGCGGGGGTTATCTGGCGAGTCGAGTGGCCGGGCGAAGGGGGCTGGCGCGCGGTCTGCCGAGAGGGTGCCTATGCAACTCCAGTTCTATTACATCGCCGCCCTCGCCATGCTCGCTTTGCTGGGCGGGCTGCTGGCCGCACGATTGCTGCGCCAATCGCGCGCGGCCGAACGGGCCGCGCGGGAATCCACCGAACACAGCCAGCAGGCCGAATCCGATATCAGCACGCTGCGGGTTGCCAAGCTCGAAATCGAGCGGCGGCTTGCCGTCGAGGAACAGAAGACCGCCCGCATTCCCGAACTCGAAAAGGCGCTGACCGCCGCCGCGGGCCGCATCGATCAGTCGCGCCAAGCCAAGGCCGCGGTCGATAGCGAACTGGCCGTGGCGCGCGAGGCGATTACGCGGTTGGAGGCCGCGGCATCCGAAGCACGCGAGCGGCTGGCAACCGCGGAGCGCAACCGCGACGATCTGGCAGCCCAGAGCGACGTCATGCGCGAACATATGAACGAGATGGAGCGCGCCTCGGCCGGGCGCGGCGAGGCCGTGGTGCAGAACGAGCAGGCCGTTCTCGATCTGCGCCAGCGCCTGGCCGCCGCTGAAACTGCCCGCGATCAGGCGCAGGCGCGCATCGATTCCGCGGTCCAGGCCAAGGCGGGCGCCGAAGCGACGCTGGCGCGGGCCGCCAGCCAGATCCAGGAGAAGGCCCAGCGCGTGGAAGCGCTCGAGGAGGAGCTGCGCCAGGCCCGGGCCGATGTCGAGACGCGGTTTGATTCCCTGACCCAGTCCAAAGCTTCGCTGGAAGCAAATGCCGCCGCGGCGGCGGGCCAGTTGCAGGAAAAGACCCGGCGCGTCGGCATGCTGGAGGAGGAGTTGCGCCAGCAGCGCAACCAGAACCAGTCGCGCCTGGATGCACTCGGCGCGGCACGCACGGCGCTGGAAGCCAATCTCGCCGCCGCTTCCGCCCAGTTGAAGGAAAAAGGCACGCGGGTCGAGGCGCTGGTCGACGAATTGCGCCAGGCGAAAGCCGAGAGTGCTGCGGCGCGCGGCGAAGTGGGCCAACAGAATGCGCGCCTCGCCGCCCTTCAGGAGGGGCTGGAGCAGGAGCGCAAGCATGGCGCGGAGAAACTGGCCCTGCTCACCAATGCCCGCGAGCAGATGACCCAGGAATTCCGCAGCCTGGCCGAGGACGTGCTGCGTCGCCATGGCGATGAAACGAACCGGCAGAGCAAGGCGGATATCGACGTGGTGCTGACGCCGCTGCGCGAGCGCCTGAGCGAATTCCAGCAGGGGCTGGCCAGCGCCCATGACGAGAATGTGCGCCAGCGCGCGGCGCTTGCCGATCAGATCCGCAGCCTCTCCGACAGCAGCCTGCAGATGGCAAGCGAGGCCCAGCAGCTGGCATCCGCCTTGCGTGGCCGCGCCGAGGGGCTGGGCGCCTGGGGCGAGATGCTGCTCTCCTCGATCCTGGAGCGTTCGGGCCTGCGCGAGGGCGAGGATTATGTGTTCCGCGAGAACTATTCGGCGGATGGCGGCGAGCGGCTGCGCCCCGATGTCGCCATCAGCCTGCCGGGCGACCAGCGCGTGCTGGTCGATTCCCGCGTGCCGCTCGCAGCATATCAAGCCTATGTGAATGCCGCGGAGACGAGCGATGGTACCACGCTGCTCGCCGATCACGCCGCGGGCATGGCGGTCCATATCCGCTCGCTTGCCGAACGCAGACCCGCACCGGTGGCCGAAAGCCGCCGCGATTACCGGGTGATGTTTGTGCCGGTGGAAGGGGCGCTTGCCGCAGCCTTGCGCCACGATCCTGAGCTGCTGGGCTTGGCCGTCGAAAACAACATCGCCATCGCCACGCCCGGCACGCTGATGATGGCGCTGCGCTCGGTCGCCAATGTCTGGCAGGCGGAGCGGCGCAACCGGCGGGCCGAGGCCATCGCCGAGCGGGCCGGCAAGCTCCATGACAGCTTTGCCGCCTATCTGGGCGATGTTGAAATGCTGGGCGATCATCTGGTGCGTGCCCGCCATGCCTATGAGGAGGCGATGGGGCGGCTTACCGGCGGGCGCGAGAGCCTCATCGGCCAGGTCGAGGAGCTCCGAGATATGGGCGCCAAGGCCGGCAAGCCGATGCGCCGCATCGCCGCCACGGAACAGCGCGAGGGTGAACCCGATGTCGAGGAAACCGGCCCCGGCATGGAGGAAGCAGCCGTGATGCCGGATGCCAATACGCCAGACGGGAACACGCCGGGCGCCTGACCTTTACTCCCGCTTGCGGGATCGAGCCCGCGAAGCGATGCCGGGTGAGGGTGAATTGACGAAAAACCCCTCATACTGAGCTTCTCGAAGTATGAGGCTTCAGCGAAGCATCAGCCTTCCGAAGCCGGCGCCGCGCGACTAATCTAGGAATCGGACCTCATCGGGGAAATAACATGCGTCTCAGTTCCATCGCCTTCATCGCCGCCCTTGTCTTCGCTGTTCTCGCAATCCAGCCCGCGAATGCCCAGGGCCTCTACGACGTCTCCGTCACCAACTACACGCGCGTGCCCGTGGGTGCGACCTTCGTCACCGACATGAACGAGAACACCGAGCTCACGAGCACGGCCGAAAGCGCGCTGCGCCAGGCCTTATCCCAGCGCGGCCTCAACTACGACGTGAACGGGACGATTGGCTTCAAGATCGGGACGCAGCGCGAGACGAGATCGCAGAACGCACAATCCGCCTTCGATACCAATAGCTCGATACTGGTTCTCAATTTAAACAGCGGCGACGTCAAAGGCGCGCCGCGTATCGGCAACGTCTATCGCATCACCCTCAACGTCTATGACCGCGCCTCCGGCGCCGTGCTCGCGCGCGGCGACGTGACCGACACAGGTATCAATTTCGATCCGGTCGCCGTCACGCCGACGATGGTGGAGGAGCTGCTGCAGAAGGTAGAATTCTAGTGCTGACCAAGATTTAGTCAGCAATCAGTATTACTGAAATTTTATACTGTATTACCTATGGTGCGCTTAGGTGGCGGTTCGATAGCCAGTTCTTTGCGGCTTCCTCATCCCGCGCCGAATTGAGAAACGTCTCCCACGCTTTGCGCTCATGCCACATCGGCTGCATTTCCCAGACGCAGTAAGTGCCCTTGTGCTGGTTCTCCCGCGGAAACAGCGCGAAGTCGGCCATAGCTGCGCCGTTCTTGTAGAACACTGTCTCCCATAGCTCGTTGTTGCCGCGCCAAGTCGAGACGATCAGGAAATAGAAATCGTTGTTGCAGCGGTGCAGGATGACGAAGCCGAAGCCGCGAGCTTCGAGCGGCGTCTTCTTGAGATAGGCGCGCGCGAGCTGGGTGATCGCGCCCGGGATCGGTTTATCCGTGTAGTGCAGCCCGTACCATTTGAGCAGCGTGCCCGGCAGTTCGAGCGGTTCGCCGGGTGGCGCCACCTTCGGCGCATGGCGATAGCCGGCGTCGATGCCGGAATCGTCGGCGAGCACGCTGGCTAGATGGCTGGCCTGAAGGTTCATGGAGGCCTCTCCCTCAGTTCGATCCCGGCGCAGCAGCAGCCGGCAAATTGCCGTGGGAGAACATACCGGATGGGTTGGGCAGCGGCGGCCGCTTTTCCTCGAGGCTTAGAATGAAATGCGAGCCAGCGCCCGCCTCGGCCTCTACCTCCGCCCCGACATAGAGCAACGGCTCCACATCCGTCGTCACATTGTACCAAGCCGCGCCGATTTCGATTCTCGCTGGCTCGGCGTGGCCGCGGCGCTCGCTGCTGTGATGCATGGCAATGATCGTGCCCCGAACGTGC
>DASXQK010000108.1:0-14860 GCA_036493015.1 Dongiaceae bacterium
ATCCGAGGGCTCGATGCGCAAACCCCGCCCATCCAGCGTGTACCAGGGGACAGTATGGGCGAAGAACCAGAGGGCGCCGCTGGCGATCGGGCCCAGCTGGCGCCGGCCCCAGACCGCGGGCGCCACCAGGATGAACCCGTCGGCATGCGGGGGATCGTGGTCGACAGCAGCCGCCATCACCACGGCGCCACCCATGCTTTCGCCCAGCAGATAAAGCGGCACATCGTCATGGCGCTGGCGCAGCAGGCTGACGGCCGCCTTCAGATCCTCGATCATGCGCCGGTCGCCGGCCCACAACCCGTGATAGGGCGTCTCGCCGAAGCCGCGCTGGTCATAGGCATAGGTCTCGATCCCGTCCTTGGCCCAATCCAGCGCCGGTCCCTCGAAGGCATGGCTGTAATCGTTGAAGCCATGCACGGCCAGCACCACGGCTTTTGGCTTTCCCGCCGGCTTCCAGTCGCGCAGCGGCAAGGCCACGCCGTCATCCATCACCAGTCTGTTGTCGTCGATCTTGGGCGTCATCACGGGTGGTCCAAGCGGTTGAAGCCGGGGGGCGCAGGCCATCAGCAGCAGCGGCAGGATCAGGAGCGCGCCAAACCTCAAACAAAGCCTGGGGCCCCGCCCAAGACCAAACCGGGCGGCACTCATGGCAGGGCCTTGCGTACAGGGGCGGCCTGCGCTCCGGCGGGCCGGTCGTCGCCGCGGGTGAGCTGCAGGAAGATATCTTCCAAATCCGCTTCGAGCGTGGAGAGATCGACGATCTCCAGCCCCGCCGCCTGGATCGCCGCCAGGATTTGTGCCACCCGCGCGCGGCTCGGCTGATAGCGCACCACGAGGCGGCGCGAATCCTTCAGCACCGTATCGAAGGCGGCGAGCGAGGTCGGGACCGCGCTCAAATCGCGATCAACCACGATGGAGATTTCCTTGGCATCGAGCCGGCGCAGCAATGCTGCCGTCGTGTCGCAGGCGATCAGCCGGCCGTGATTGATGATGGCGATGCGATCGCAGAGCTGCTCGGCTTCCTCGAGATAATGAGTGGTCAGCAGCACGGTAACGCCGCCGGCATTGAGCTCGCGCACATAGCGCCAGAGCTGCTGGCGCAATTCCACATCGACGCCGGCGGTGGGTTCATCCAGCACCAGCACGGGCGGGTTGTGCACGAGTGCCTTGGCAACAAGAAGCCGCCGGCGCATGCCGCCCGACAAGGTGCGGGCATAGGAATCGGCCCTATCGCTCAACCCCACCGCGGCCAGGATCTCGTCGGTGCGCCGTTCCGCCTTTGGCACGCCATAGAGTCCTGCCTGCAGGTCCAACAGCTCGCGCGGCGTAAAGAAGGGGTCGATGTTCAGTTCCTGCGGCACCACGCCGATGGCGCTCGCCACATCGCGCGGGCGCTTATCCAGATCGAAGCCCCAGACCTGGACCTCGCCGGCGCTCTTGTTGACCAGCTGAGCCAGTATGTTGATCAAGGTCGATTTGCCGGCGCCATTGGGGCCGAGCAGGCCGAACAGGCAGCCCCGCGGGATTGCCAGATCGATGCCCTTCAGCGCCTCCTTGGCGGCGCGCTTGCCGCTGGCGGCATAGGTCTTGTCGAGGCCGCGCACACGCACGGCATCGGCGGGAAGCACCAGGTTTTCCGGCATGGGTCCTTGGGATAACCGCCTGATAAAACGCCTGCGAGGACGGGTTGATCCCGTTCGCGGCCCATGCGTATCATCCGCGCCAATTCAAGGTCAATCGCCAGGCAGCCGCAGCATGAAACCGCCGGAAACAATCGAAGTGGACAGGGACAGGATCGGCTGCGATGGCGGCGGCGGGGCGCTGGGCCACCCGCTGGTCTATCTGACCCTGGATAACAGCGGCAAGGTCGATTGCCCCTATTGCGGGCGGCGCTATATCCGCCGGTTCGGGGCCAAGAGCAACGACGCCCACTGAGGATTCGCCGGCCACAAATCCGGGCGCTCGCCCACGCAGTCAGCCAAGCGGGACGTGGATCATGGATGTGAACGAGCTGAACGGGATCGCCAGGCGCATGGTGGCCAAAGGCAAGGGCCTGCTGGCCGCCGACGAATCCACCGGCACGATCAAGAAGCGGTTCGACGCCATCGGTGTACCGAACACGGCGGATAACCGCCGTGATTATCGCGAACTCCTGTTCCGCACCGCGCCCGCCTTGCATGAGCATATCGGCGGGGTGATCCTGTATGACGAGACCATCCGCCAGAACGCCAAGGACGGCACCCCGCTGGTCAAGCTGATCGAGGCGGCGGGCGCCGTGCCGGGCATCAAGGTCGATGCCGGCGCCAAGCCCCTGGCCGGCCGCCCTGGGGAAACCATTACCGAAGGACTGGATGGCTTGCGCGAACGCTTCGCCGAGTACCACAAATTGGGGGCGCACTTCGCGAAATGGCGCGCGGTGATCGATATCGGCAAGGAGGTCCCCTCCTACAACGCCATCAACGCCAATGCCCAGGCCCTGGCGCGCTACGCAGCACTGGCCCAGGAAGCCGACATCGTGCCGATCGTCGAGCCGGAAGTGCTGATGGATGGCGACCACGACATCGCCGCCTGCGAGCGCGTGACGATCTGGGTCCTGAAGGAAGTGTTCCAGCATTTGTTTTATGCTGGCGTCGCGCTGGAGGGCATGGTCCTCAAGCCCAACATGATCCTGCCCGGCATGAAATGCGCCAAGCAGAGCAGCGTGGAGGAAGTAGCCCGCGCGAGCGTGAGGGTGTTGAAGGATTGCGTGCCGGCATCGGTGGCCGGCATCGCGTTTCTCTCCGGCGGCCAGTCCGACGAGGTCGCCACGGCCCACCTATCCGCGATGAACGCAATGGGCGATCTGCCCTGGCCGCTGACCTTCTCCTATGGCCGCGCCTTGCAGCATGCCCCGCAAAAGGCCTGGGCCGGCAAGCCGCAGAACGTCGCCGCGGCGCAAAAGGCTTTTGCCCACCGCGCCTTGATGAACTCGCTGGCCGCGACCGGCAAATGGACCGAGGCCGACGAGAAGAGCGCGGCGTAATGCGGCGCCTGTGACCAGCCCGGCCCAATCCACGCCGCGCAGCCTGACCGGCCGATGCTATTGCGGCACGGTCGAATATGCCGTGGCCGATGAATTCCGCTACGCCCTGAATTGTCATTGTTCCCAATGCCGGCGCACCACAGGCTCTGCATTCAAGCCCTTTGCCGGCATTGAACGAAGCAAGCTTCGCCTCGCCAAAGGCGCCGATGCCTTGATGATCGTCGGCGAAGCGGAAGGCAACGATACCCATTGCAGCCGCTGCGGCTCGCTGTTGTTTTCAGTCGTGCGCGACGGCGCCTTCGTTCATGTCACTTTGGGGACGCTGGTGGATGATCCCTCGATCCGGCCGAGTGCGCATATCTTTGTCGGCTCAAAGGCGCCCTGGTTCACCATCGCCGACGGCTTGCCGCAATATGAAGAACATGTGAAATCTGCGGGGGGTTAGTGCCGCGCCGCAGGGAGGGGGGTTACCATGCGCAATCTGATCATTGCCGTAGCTGTGATAGCCGGTCTCGTGCTGGCCGGCATCGGCGTCAAATATGGCTGGGATCTTTTGCGCCGCCCGGTCATCGACGCCGGCATCGATGCGCATATGCCGAATGGCAAAATGGATGGTCCGACGCGCGAGAATTTCATCAAGTCGTCGATCGCGGCCTGCGCCGCGCAACGGCCGGCCAGCATGGACGAGGAGAAATTCAAGCAGGCCTGCGCCTGTGTTTCTGAAAAGACCGCTGATCTGCTGACCACTGAGGATGCCAAGATAATGAGTGAAACCGGCAAACTGCCCGAGAGCCTGCTCGCCCGGATGCAAGCTCCGATGAAACAATGCGCTAAGGAGGCTGGACTACCGCACCCGGCGCAATAGCGAGCGCGTTGACGGCGCTGCCAGGCCGCTTCGCCCGGCTAGGCCGGAAGGGGCCGATCGGGAACCCAGACATAGCCGTCGGGATCGACGATGTAGGATTCGCGCAAGCCATGGGGCTTGTCGGCGGCTTCCGCCAGAACCATGTGGCCGAGGCTGGCCGCCTTCGCCGCAGCCTTGTCGGGATCGTGATCGTGCAGGCGGAGTTCCACGCCAGGGCCCCGTAGCGCGCCGTCGCCGGTCAGGCCCAGCAGGGGATGGCTGCCATAGGTGTGATCGGCATGGAGCATCCATTCCGGCCCGGCCCCGTGACGCAGCACGGCAAAATCCGCATCGGCATAGATGACGGTCGCCTCCAGTACCTCGCGGGCGAAGGCGACGGAGCGCGCCACATCCTTTACCAGCAGATTGACCTGGAAGCCGCGCAGCGAACGGCCATAGGCCGGCGCTTCCATCCAGGGTTTCTGATCGCCGCGCTTGCTCGCCATTTCCCTCTCCCCCGGTTGATCGGTTGGGAAGTCTCACGGCGCGAGCGATCTCTGGCAAGGTCCAGAGCGATGAGGCGTACGGGGCCACACCGAGGGCCTTTTCGCGGCCGTCATTTGCCGTGGCCTTGGCCCGGGTCTATAACCCGGCGCCCTTCCGCCTTCGAGCATCATGCCTCGCCCCAGTAGCCTTCGCCCGAGCAGCCTTCGCCCCAACAGCCTTGCGACCACCGCCTTGCTGACCGCGCTGGTAGCACTCGGCCCGATTTCCACCGACCTCTATTTGCCCTCGCTGCCGGGATTGCTGCGCCATTTCAACGCCGATGTCGCGCAGGTGCAGCTCACCCTCAGCGTGTTCCTGATCGGGCTTGCGGTGGGACAACTCGCCTATGGGCCGCTGTCGGATCGCTATGGGCGCCGCCCGGTTTTGTTGGGGGGCGTAATTCTCTATGTCGCGGCGAGCATCGCCTGCGCGTTTGCCCCCAGCATTCCCGCATTGATCGCCGCCCGCCTGTTCCAGGCGCTGGGCGCCTGTGCCGGCCCCGTGATCTGCCGCGCCATCGTGCGCGACGTGCATGGGCGCGAGGGTGCCGCCCGCATTCTTTCCTATATGAGTGCCGCCATGGCGCTGGCCCCGGCCCTGGGCCCGATCCTGGGCGGCTATGTCGAAGCCTGGCTCGGCTGGCGGGCCAATTTCGCCATTCTTTGCATCTATGGTGCGGGCGGTCTGGCGCTGGCCTTTGCCATGCTGCCGGAGACGGCTCCCCACCGTGGCGAAGAGGGGCCCTGGCTGGATGCAGCGCTGCGCGGTTATCTCAGCCTCTTCCGCCAACGTATCTATATCGGCTTCGTGCTTTGCTGTTCGCTTGCCTATGGCGGCATCTTCTGTTTCATCTCGGGCTCGTCCTTCGTCTTCGTCGACATCATCGGCCTGCCGCCCGAGCGCTATGGCCTGTGTTTTGCCGTTATCGTGCTGGGCTATATCGCCGGCACGCTGGCCGGCGGACG
Source organism: Dongiaceae bacterium (assembly GCA_036493015.1). Classification (GTDB taxonomy): domain Bacteria; phylum Pseudomonadota; class Alphaproteobacteria; order Dongiales; family Dongiaceae; genus DASXQK01. The sequence goes on from DASXQK010000108.1 coordinate 5,378, forward strand.
ACTGACGCGGCGCTTCGGCATCGAGCGGATGGTTTCAACCGGCGGGTTGATCTCCGCTCTCGGCGGCATCGCCCTGATCGTTTCGGTGATGGCATTCGGGGCGACTATTGCCGGCATCCTGGCGCCGACCATCGTCTATATGATCGGTACCGGGCTGGTCATGCCCAATGCCATGGCCGGCGCCATCGGACCCTTCCCGCGCATCGCCGGCACGGCCGCAGCATTGCTCGGCTTCGTGCAGATGGGGCTGGCGGCACTGGGCGGCGCGCTGATCGGCCATCTTGCCAACGGCACCGCCGTTCCCATGGCCGCCGGCATCGCGCTGGTCGGCGCATGTCAGCCGCTGGTCTATCGCCTGTTTATGTCTGGCGCTGCTTCGCCAGGATCCGCAGCCGCTCGATAACGTTCTGAATTTCCGGCGAGGGCGTGTTGTCACCCAGGGGGTGCAGCGGGTCCACCGGCTCGATCATCGTTGATACCGCAGCGCTGGCAGCCGGTTGTGTGTCCGACGCATTCACCGCTGGTGTCGGCATGACCGGCGTCAGCGCGATCTCCGGCATTTCGCCCGCCGGCAGCGGCAAGGATTGCGGCGGTTTTCCCGCCAGCGTCGAGGCCATGAAATCATGCCAGATGCGGGTCGGCAGCGAACCGCCGGTCACCTTGTTCATCGGCGCGTTGTCGTCATTGCCCACCCAGACGCCGGCGGTGAGTTCGGCACTGAAGCCAATGAACAGCGCGTCGCGGTAATCCTGGCTGGTTCCCGTCTTGCCGGCGACGGGGCGGTCGATGGCCGCGGCCCGTCCGGTGCCCGACGCCACCACCGCCTGCATCATATCCAGCATCTCACCCGATTCATGGGCGCCCAGCACCTGGCCCGGCCCCCCGCCGCTGCGCTGATAGAGCACGTTGTTCTGGGAATCGAGGATCTGGGAAATGCCGTAGGGCCACACGCCATTGCCCTGATTGTCGAGCACGGCATAGGCGCCCGTCATTTCCAGCAGCGAGACGCCGCTGGCGCCGAGCGCAATGCTGGGTGCATCCACCAGATCGGCATGGATGCCCAAGCGGCGCGCCACGTTGATCACCTGGCGATGGCCGACCTTTTCGGACAGCTGCACCGCCACGCTGTTGAGCGAGCGGGCAAAGGCATCGCGCAGGGTGACCGTGCCGTAATACTTGTCGTCGAAATTGTTCGGCCGGTAGTTGCCGATGGAGATCGGGCCATCGACGATCGTGTCGTCGGGTGACATCCCCGCTTCCATCGCCGCCAGATAGACGAAGAGCTTGAAGGATGATCCCGGCGGGCGCAGCGCCTGGGTTGCGCGGTTGAACTGGCTGGCGCCATAGTCGCGCCCGCCCACCAGGGCGCGCACCGCGCCATCGGGCGACATGGCGACCAGTGCTGCCTGGTTCGCATTCTTGGCCGTATCGGCGTCGCTGAGCGTCTTGGCGATGACGGCTTCGGCGATCTGCTGTGCGCGGCCATCGATGGTGGTCACCACCACCAGATCGCGATCGGCGTAGTTCACATAATCGCTGACCTGGTCCAGCACCCAATCGGCGTAGTACTGGCCGCTTGCCGCCTGCGGCGGTTTCAGATTGGCCACCCCTTGGGCGATGGCGCGGCTGGCATCGGCATCGGTCATGTAGCCAGCATCGACCATGCTGGCCAGCACCTGCTTGGCGCGGTCGGTCGCGCGTTTGGGATCGCTCAGCGGGTTATAGCGCGAGGGCGCCTTGACCATGCCGGCCAGCATCGCGGCCTCGAACGGTGAAACTTTGGCGGCGGGCTTGCCGAAATATTTACGCGCGGCAGCGTCGACACCATAGGTGCCGGCGCCGAAATAGACCCGGTTCAGATAGAGCGCCAGGATCTGCTGCTTGGTCAGCGAATGCTCCAGCCACAACGCCAGCAGCACCTCCTGCCCCTTGCGGCGCACGGTGCGGTCGGGCGTCAGGAACACGTTCTTGGCGAGCTGCTGGGTGATGGTGCTGCCGCCCTGCACCAGACGGCCTGCCTCGATATTGGCGACGAAGGCACGCAGCAGGCCGCGCGGATCGATACCGAAATGGCTGTAGAAGCGCCTGTCTTCGGTCGCCAGCAGCGCATCGGGCAGATAAGGGGGCAATTCGTCGAGATTGACCGGCTTGCCATAGAGATCGCCATAGCTCGCCAGGATCTGTCCGTTGGAGGTCACCAGCGTGATGCTGGGCCTTCGGGTTGCCGTGGTAAGGCGGCTCAGATCCGGCAGGTCATAGGCGAGCCAGCCGAGAAAGCAGAGGCCGATGAAGAACGCCCAGATGGAAAGGACGGCCGTCCATTTCAGCAGGCCGCTGAGAAAGCGTTTGCCGGCGCCGGTGGCCTTCGCCTTGCGCTTCTTCGGCTTTTCGGATTTTTTCTTGTCTTTCTTGCTCATCGTCGCCGCCTGTTTAGGCGATTTGCCCCTTTAACGCCATGGCGCTATTGCCCTGGCTCTGCTGGCCCCGCGATGGGTACGTGCGCTTGCGCCGATATCCCCGCGCCGACATAGTGCCGCGCCATGAAAGATCTGTTGATCCGCCGCGCCGAGCCGGGCGATGCCGAATTGCTGGCCGAACTCGCCGCCGGACTGTCGCTGGCCGAGGGCGGCGAGCCGCCGCATTTCAACGCCGCGATCTGCCGGCGCGATGGCTTTGGCGAGAAACCCTGGTTTACCGCCTGGATCGCGGAGATCGAGGGCCGGGTCGCCGGTTATGCGCTGCATCACCCTTCCTATGACACCGACCGTGTGGTGCGGGCCGAATGGCTAGGCGATCTTTATGTCGAAAGCTGGGCGCGCAACCGCGGGCTCGGCCATATTCTGCTGCGCCATGTAGCCAAGCAGGCCGCAAATAGCGGCGGCGAAGCAGTGCACTGGACGGTCCTGCGCCGCAATGAAGCGGCCCGGCGATTCTACCGGCGCCTCGCCTGCGAAGATCCCCGGCTGCTGCACTGCCTGGTCGAGGGCGATGGCCTGATTAAATTGGCGGCATCGCCCGCCATCAGCGATGCCAGGCTGCGCCCGGCAGAAGCAAAGGATGCAGCCTTGCTCGGCCGGATGATGGATGAGCTTTTGCTGTCGCTTGGCGAACCGCGCATTGGCTTCGATGCCACGGAACGGCTGCTGCGCGATGGCTTCGGTGCGGCACCACGTTTCGAAGCGATCATCGCCGAGCGTGCCGGCGATCCTGTGGGCTATGCGCTGTTCTGGCCGATCTATGACAGCGAGCTCGGCTCGCCCGCGCTATTCCTCTCGGATCTCATGGTGAGAGAATTGGCGCGCGGCCGCGGCATCGCCCGCGACCTGATGACCGAGATCGCCCAGCACACCATGGCGCTGGGCATACCGCGCCTCGTCTGGGAAGTGCTGGAAACCAACAGGCCGGCACGCACCTTCTATCGCAAAATCGCCACCGAGGATGATCGGGCGATCGTCGTCAATTGCGCCGACGAGAACTTCCAGCGGCTGCTCGCCGAAACCCTTTAGCGATTGCCGCCGATGTTGGTCCGCAGCCGCGGCGCTTGGCTTGCATCCTGCGCCGGCGCGTTGCTGGAATTATTGCTCAGCATGTCATCATCGCCGCTCGTATCGGTGCCATACATCTGGTTCAGGCGATCATATGTGGCATCGAACCCCGCATCCGGATCGGCATAGGCGTTGCCCGAGGAATAGCCGGCCGGTCCCTCGGTATAGGAAAAGGCGAAGGCACAGCCAGCGGCGACGGCGAGCGGCATGGCAATAGCGAGTCCCAGAGCGATACGCTTGTAGCTGATCATGAGCCGGACTCCTCAAGGGATGACGAAGTCCCGGCAGGCCCCGAACACGGCCGGACGAGGGCCACTATGCGCCCACCGGTCCGCCGATCAAGTTACGGCGCCTAAATTATATGTAACGGCGCTATTGCGAATATTTCTGCAGGGCGCTATTGCGCCTGGCGCCGGCGCACCGTCTCGCGATGCAAAATGTAGATGCCGCTGGCGATGATGACCGCGGCCCCCAGCCAGACGAAGCGATCAGGCACTTGCTGCCAGATGGCATAGCCGAAGGCGGCGCCGAAAATGAGCCCGGTATAGTCGAACGGGCCCACCACCGAGACCGGCGCCAGGCGGAAGGCATGGGTCATGATCATCTGCGCGATGCCGCCGACCAGCCCGATGCCGATGAGATAGACGAGGCTGAGAGGCGTCGGCGTCACCCATTGCCAGGGCAGGCTGATGGCGCCGAGCAGCATGGCGGCGATGGTGAAATAGAAGACGATCCGCGCCGGCGGTTCGCTGCTCGACAGCTTGCGGATCTGCACCATGGCAATGGCATAGAAAAAGGCGCCGCCCAACGGCAGCAATGCGCTAAGACCGAACACGCCGCTACCCGGGCGGGTGATGATCAGAATACCGATGAATCCGACGATGACCGCCGCCCAGCGCCGCCAGCCCACTTGTTCGCCCAATAGGGGCACCGATAGCGCGGTCAGGAAGATCGGCCCCGATGTGGAAATCGCCATGGCATCGGCAAGCGGCATAAAGGAATAGGCCAGGAACAGGGCGACCATGCTGGTGACGCCACCCAGCGAACGAATGATGTGCTGACCCAGGCGCCGGGTGCGCAGGATCGAGACGCCGCCCGCCTGGCGAACGAAAAAGAACACGGGTATCAGGGCAAAGAGGTTGCGGAAAAAGACGATCTGGCCGGTGGGGTGGCGCTCGGTCGCCAGCTTCACCAGGGCATCCATGGCCGCGAACAGGAAGGCCTGGAGCAGCATTAACAGAATGCCACGCGCGATATCGGTCCGCGGAACGGACGAGGCTTCGGTCGACACGATTGGGTGGTCCCGCTGAAGGATAGCGCCCGGGCGCTGTAAATCCGAGACTATGCCAAAACCGGCCGCCGGCCATGAGGCATTCCGCCATGACAGCCTTGCAGCGGACCCGGCGCGGCGCGCAGTAGCCTTGACGCGATACCCCAACAACCGGTAGGGGCTTGGCGGCGTTCGGCATATCCCCTAGATTTTCATGCGCTTGCGCCATGAGGGTGCCGGCCCGGGGGAGTATTGAATTTGGCGGATATCGCAGCGGTCGAAGCACGCGGCGTGGTCAAGGTCTTTGGCGGCGGCCAGGATGCAGTCCGCGCCCTGGACAATGTCTCGGTCGCCATCCGGCAGAATGAGTTCTTCACCCTGCTGGGCCCGTCGGGCTGCGGGAAAACGACCCTGCTGCGCCTGATCGCAGGATTCGAACAGCCAAGCGCTGGCGAGATCCTGTTGAACGGCAAGCCAGTCGAGCATCTGCCGCCTTATCAGCGGGCGGTCAACACGGTCTTCCAGAGCTACGCCCTGTTTCCCCACATGACTGTCGCCCAGAACATTTCCTTCGGCCTGGAGATGCGCGGCACAGCCAAGGAAAAGACCGCCAGTGTGGTGGAGGAGATGCTGGGCCTGGTGAAGCTTTCGGGGCTGGGCGGGCGCAAGCCGGCGCAGCTTTCCGGCGGCCAGCAGCAGCGCGTGGCGCTGGCGCGCGCGCTCGCCAATCATCCTGAGGTTTTGCTGCTGGACGAGCCGCTCTCGGCCCTTGACCTCAAGCTGCGGCAGGAGATGCGCAGCGAGCTCAAGAACCTGCAGCGCACCACCGGCATCACCTTCATCTTCGTGACCCACGACCAGGAAGAAGCGCTGACGATGAGCGATCGCATCGCGGTCATGAGCAAGGGCCAGATCCAGCAGCTGGGTGCTGCCATCGACATCTATGAGCGGCCGGTGAACCGCTTCGTCGCTGACTTCATCGGCGACACGAACTTCGTCGAGGCGGCGGTCGCTGGCCGCGAGGGCGATTATCTGCGCTGCCGCAGCGCCGGCGGGCTCGACCTGCTGGCAAGCCCGGCGAGCAATGCCGGGGCGGGCACGCGCGTGACGCTCGCGGTGCGGCCCGAGAAGATCACGCTGAAGCGCAACGGCGATGCCGGCACGGTGGCGCAGAGCGTCTATGTCGGCACCGATACCAATTACGACGTGCGGCTGGCCGACAATATGCGGCTCAATGTGCGGGTGCAGAATGCCGTGGATGGCCGCCCGCAATTCGCCGTCGGCGACAAGGTCGGCATCGATGTGCCGGCGGGCGCTGCCCGCCTGCTGCAGGACTGAATATGGCCGCGACCGACCTTCCTGCTCCGACCGAACGCCTGGTGGCGGCGCAAGGCGCGCTGCGCCGGCGCTGGCTGAAATCGCGTTACGGCCTCATCGCGCCGGCCATCGCCATTATCGGCCTGTTCGGCATCCTGCCGCTGATGATCATGGTGATCTATTCATTCCTGAAGGCGGGCGATTACGGCGGGGTGCAGTGGGTTCCCTCGGTCGAGGCGTATGTCTCGTTCCTGTTCCAGCGCGACATCTTCGACGGCACGCTGGCTTTTTCGTCCGACTACCTGGAGATCTACATCCGCTCCATTCTTCTCGCCGTGGTAACCACGGTGTTTTGCCTGGCGCTGGGTTTTCCAACCGCCTATTTCATGGCGACGCGTCCGCCATCGCAGCGCACGATCTGGGTCTTTCTGATCACCATTCCCTTCTGGTCGAACCTGCTGGTGCGCACGCTCGCCGTCATGCTGATCATCCGCGACGAAGGTGTGATCAATGACGTCCTGCGCTGGTTCGGCCTGATCGACAAGCCGATCGTCATGCTCTACACGGACTTCGCCGTCATGCTGGGGCTGCTCTACAGCTTCCTGCCCTTCATGGTCCTCCCGATCTATGCGAGCCTCGAGAAGATGGATTTCCGTCTCGTCGAGGCGGGATTCGATCTGTACGCCACGCGCGGCCGGGTATTGCGGCGGATCATTATCCCGCTGGCGAAGCCCGGAATCGTCGCCGGCTGCCTGCTCGTCTTCATCCCCGCCATCGGTTCCTATGTGACGCCGCTGATACTGGGCGGCGGCAAGCATTTGATGATCGGCGCCCTGATCGCGCTTCAGTTCGGCTCCTCGCGCAACTGGCCTTTGGGCTCGGCCCAGGCCCTGATTCTCATGGCAGGCGTGCTCATTGCCCTGCTGTTTTATGTCCGCAGCTCCACCGGCAAGGCACAGACGCTCCATGGCTGAGCAAACCCTGACCACCGGCATGGACCTTCCCGCCGTCGCGCTCGAGCGCGGCAAGCGGCCACGCAAGGCGCTGGATTTGCGCTATCAGCCGGGGTTCGGCACCGTCGCCATCTGTTGTCTGGTGATGCTCTATGCACCCATCCTGGTGCTGGCCATCTTCTCCTTTACCGCCGGGGATTCCGTGACCCGCTGGGGCGGCTTCGGCACCAGATGGTATGTGACCGCGATCCAGAACGAGGGGTTCCATAACGCGGCCCTCACGACCATGAAGATCACGATCACGGCGACCATTGTCTCGACTCTCGTCGCGACCGCGGCAGCGTTGGCGACGACGCGAACGCAGCGCTGGCCCGGCCAGACCACAGCATTCATGGTGATCAACCTGCCGCTGATGGTGCCGGAGATCATCACCGCGGTAGCGAGCCTCTCCTTTTTTGCCCTGCTCGCCTCCGTGCTGCATATCAATTTCGGCCTGGGCAACCTGATCCTGGTTCACACCGTGTTCTGCATCCCCTTCGCCTATCTGCCGATCCGGGCGCGGCTGGAGGATATGGATCTGACGCTGGAACAGGCGGCGGCCGATCTCTATGCCACGCCCTGGATGGCATTCCGCCGCGTGACCCTGCCGCTGCTGATGCCGGGCATCAGCGCCGGAGCGGCGTTGGCCTTCATCGTCTCATTCGACGATTTCACCATTACCCAGCTGGTGGCCGGTCCCGGCCAGACCACGCTGCCGCTATTCATCTGGGATCACACGCGATTGCCGCTGACGCCTGAAATCAACGCCATGAGCACGATTCTCTTGGGCGTTTCGATCGTATTCGTGACACTATCGTTCGTCATCGCGCGTAGGCGCCGTAAGTAAGCCTTTCAATAACAATAACTAAAGTCAGGGAGAAAAAGATGAAACTGCGACTTCTCGGATTGGCGGGCGCGGCCGCCATGATGCTGTGGACGCTTCCGGCGATGGCCGGCGGCGTACTCCATATCTTCAATTGGGGTAACTACACCAACCCCAAGCTGATTGAAAAATTCCAAAAGGAAACCGGCATCAAGGTCACGCTCGACGATTATGACTCGAACGAGACCATGCTGGCCAAGGTTCGCGCCGGCGGAACGGGCTATGACATCGTCGTGCCCTCCGACTACACGGTCAAGATCATGATCGAGGAAGGCATGCTGGCGGAGACCCATCCCAACCAGATGTCGAACTTCAAGAACGTGAAGCCTCAGTTCGTGAACATCTATTGGGATCCGGGCCGCAACTACACCGTTCCCTGGCAGTTCGGCACGACCGCCTTCGGCGTCAATACGGCCAAATTCAAGGGCGACATCAACACTTACGCCATCCTGTTCAATCCGCCGGACGAGCTGAAGGGCCGCATCAACATGCTGGATGACGAAATGTCGGTCATCCATGCAGCCGAGCGCTATCTCGGCCTGCCACGCTGCGGCGGCGATCCGGTGAACCTGAAAAAGGTCAACGAACTGCTGACGAGTGCAAAGGCCAATTGGCGGACGATCAGCTACGACACCGAGCCCAAGATGACCTCCGGCGATGTCGACGTGACGCAAGACTGGAACGGCGACTCCCGGCGCATCCGGTTGAAGGTCCCCACGGTCAAATACGCCTATCCCAAGGAAGGTATCGAAGGCTGGATGGATAACGTGGCGGTGCTGAAGGACGCACCGAACATGGAAAACGCCAAGCTGTTCCAGAACTTCGTCATGGATCCGGAGAACGCCGCACTCATCTCCGCCTTTGCCAGCTATGGCAATGGCATCGAAGGCAGCGACAAGTTCCTGCCGGAGGAGTTTGCGAATTCGCCGGAGATCAAGGCGCCGGACGGATCGCCCACGCCGGAATTCGTTCCGCCGTGCCCGAAGCCGGTACTCGAAATGTACAACAAGATCTGGACGAACCTGCGCAAGTAAGCTCGTCTTTATTGTCTGCGCTTGCGGGGGAGGCTGTCGGCCTCCCCCGTTTCGTTTCTAGATTTCCTCATCCTGAGCCTGTCGAAGAATGAGATGATCGGCCTCATGGTTCGACAAGCTCTCCATGAGGATTTGCGCTAGCGTCCCTCAGCAAGGACCCGATTCAGGAATGCAACCCATTCCGGGGCACGCACGGACCATGTCGCGTTGCGCTGCATGAAATCCCGTTGGGCTGCGATCCGCGCGCACTGCACCGCCGGGCTGGCTGCGGCCTGTTGCCATTCTGCTACCACCATGGCGGCATAGAGCCCGGCCAGATCGCCGCGCGACGGCGGTAGGCGCAGCAGCCGGGCAAAGCCCGCCGTCGTCTCCTTGAGCGCCCCCAGATCGGTGGTCAGGACCAGACAGCCCGCGGCAATCGCCTCGATGGCCGAAATGCAGG
>DASXQK010000109.1:0-6557 GCA_036493015.1 Dongiaceae bacterium
CGCTGGCTACGAGACGTTGCGCGATGCCATCTGTCCCGATGAGTGGCATGGCGAAGCGAAGGCAAAGGCGGATGCGAAATTGCTGGCTTATGGCGCGGAGCATGGTCCCATGGCGCTGCAAGCGGCCATCATGTCGGGCCAATATGTGGACGATCATGGCATTTTCTATGGCGGGTTGGCGCCGACCTGGTCGAACCGCACCTTCCGCGACATTCTGGCCCGCAATGCCGCCCAAGCCCGCCATGTCGGATTCATCGACCTCCATACCGGGCTTGGCCCCTATGGCAATGGCGAGATCATCAGCAATCACTACGCCGGCACGCCTGGCCTCGCCCGCATCAGGGACTGGTTCGGCAGCGAAGCCACATCCAGCGACGATGGCAGTTCGACATCATCAGCGGTGATCGGCGATACCAATATCGGTCTCGAAGAGGCACTGCCGAAGGCCGCCCTCGGCGGCATCACGCTGGAATACGGGACCGAGCCGCTGCGCGACATGCTCGACGCCGTGCGCGCGGACAACTGGTTGCATGCCCATGGCCGCCTGGATAGTGCGGAAGGCCGCGCCATCAAGGCGCGGATCCGCAAGGCCTTCTATCCCGATGCCGATGATTGGCGCGCCATGGTGTGGGAGCGGGCCGTCGAGGTAACCCGCCGCATGGTCAAGGGGCTGGCGCAGTCCTAGATTCGATATCGGGCGGCAGCGTGGCGGGCCGCGGCCCGCCCGTCGCCCAGTCAAGCAGCTCCACCGTATGCAGGATCGGCCGGCCGAGCCCGCCTTCCAACTGTTGAATGCAGCCGATATTGCCGGTGGCGACGACCGCGGCACCCGTGCGCTCGATATGGGCGAGCTTGCGGTTGCGAAGCTGCGCCGCCAGCACCGGCTGCAGGATGTTGTAGCTGCCCGCCGAACCGCAGCAGATATGGCCTTCGCCGATTTCCCGCAACTCGAAGCCGGCGGCCGTCAACAAGGCCCGCGGCGGCTGGCTCAGCTTCTGGCCATGCTGCATGGAGCAGGCCGAGTGATATGCCACCACCGGCCGCTTGATCGCAGCCAGCGGCGCCAGGGATAGCTCGCTCATGACCTCTGTAACGTCACGGGCAAGTTCGGAAACCCGTTTTGCCTTCGCCGCCCAGTCGGGATCGTTGCGTAGCAGGAATCCGTAATCCTTCACCATGGTGCCGCAACCCGACGCATTGACGACGATGGCATCCAGCCCCTCGCCCTCGATCTCGCGCCACCAGGCAGCGATATTCGCCTTGGCCGAACGGATGGCCGGTGCCTCTTCCCCCAGATGATGGGTCAGGGCGCCGCAACAACCCGCGCCTTCGCTCACGACAACGTCAACCCCGTGCCGGTTTAGCAGCCGGATCGTCGCCTCGTTGATGGCGGGCTTCAGCACCGGCTGCACACAGCCCGAAAGCAGCGCCACGCGCTTGCGCCGCTCGTCTTGTGATTTGAAGACCTGCGGCCGGTCGACCGGCGATGGCGTGGCAGAATTCCTGGGCGCCAGACTCAGCATGGCGGAGAGACGGCCCGGCAGGATGCGTGCGAAGGGCCGCGCCAGGCGCGCAAGCCGCAGCGACCAGGCAAACAATTGCCGGTTCGGCAGCACTGCCGTCAGCATCGCCCGCAGTAGGCGATCCCCCAGCGGCCGATGATACGTCTCGGCGATATGGCGGCGGCCATGATCCACCAGATGCATGTAGTTCACACCGGAGGGGCAGGCGGTCATGCAGGAGAGGCAGGAGAGGCAGCGGTCGATATGCTTGACCACCGTCGCCGAGGCGGGCTTGCCGCCCTCGAGCATGTCCTTCATCAGATAAATGCGCCCGCGCGGCCCGTCCAGCTCGTCGCCCAGCAGCAGATATGTCGGGCATGTCGCGGTGCAAAATCCGCAATGCACGCAGGCGCGCAGGATCTTTTCGGACTCCGCCGTATCGCTGTCGGCAAGCTGCGCCAGGGTGAAATTCGTCTGCACTAAGGCACCCTCACCCCAACCCTCTCCCGCAAGCGGGAGAGGGAGCGCGCCGTCGCCCTTCCTCCTCTCCCCCACGATTGTGGGGGAGAGGATCGAGGTGAGGGGGCATTCGCCAGATGCTTCGCCCGGCCCACTACGTCGCGGCTCCTACACATCGCGATACATCCGGCCAGGATTGAATCGCTTCAGCGGATCGAAGCTTTCCTTGACCCGCCGCGTCAACGCCGCGAGCGCCGCATCCATCGGCTGGAACACATCGATCGCCGCGCGCAATGCGGCCGGCGCCCGGACCAGGGTGACATGGCCGCCGATCGGCGCCATCGCGGCGCGGAGATTGGCCGCCCCGCCATCGCCCGCGGCGGGAAGGCCAACCCAGATGAGCCCGCCACCCCAATCATAGAAATAGCGCACGCCCCCGCCCAGCTCTCGGGCGACCGCGGGGCCGGCCGCGGGCGGCACCGACAGCCGCCACAGCGCCTCGCCACGATCCTCGGCGAAGAAGGCGGCATCACGGATGCTGCGCCATAGGCTACCGGCATCGCCTTCACCCAACACCCGGCTTTTGCCGCCGGCCTCCTCTTCGAGTTTCCCCAGCCGGTGATCGACTGATATCGCCGTGCCTTCCAGGCGCAGCAAGGTTGTGGCCTCGCTGCCGAGCGTCGTTTGCACCGCAATTCCCGCCGGCAGATAGGCTGCGGCGGATATGTCCTGCGCACCGCCCAGCGCCTTGTTCATCAGAACCGCGGCGGCGGCATCGTCGAGTCCGGCGATACAGAGCGTGCGGGAAGATTCCGGCGCCGGCAGCACCTTGATCGTCGCGTCCGCCAGTACCGCCAGCGTACCAAAGCTTCCGGTCATCAGCTTGCTGAGGTCATAGCCGGTCACGTTCTTCACCACCCGGCCGCCGGCCTTCACCACCTCGCCGCTGCCGTTGACCACCGTGCAGCCGAGAATGAAATCCCGTGCCGCGCCCACCTTCACCCGCCTGGGGCCAGAAAGATTACAGGCGATGATACCACCGAGCGTCGCCTGCCCCGCCGGCTGGCCATAGAGCGGCCCCAGATCGGGCGGCTCGAAAGCCAGCATCTGATTATGCGCCACCAGCCGCGCCTCGATCTCGCGCAACGGCGTACCGGCGGCCGCGCTCATCACCAGCTCTTCGGGCTCATACAGGCTGACACCGGAAAGCCGTGACAGATCGAGCGTATGCTCGGTCTGCAACGGCCGGCCGAAGCCGCGCTTGCTGCCCTGGCCGACGATCTCGAACGTGCCCTCGCTGCCGGCGATTACGGCCGCCAGCTCCGCCAGTGTTGCCGGCTGAAGTCGCTCGGACATCAAAAGCGCGGCAGATCGGGATGCGGCAGCTTACCGCCATGGACATGCACGCGGCCCAGCTCTGCACAGCGATGCAGCACCGGAAAGACCTTGCCGGGATTGAGCAGGCCTTCGGCGTCGAAGGCGCATTTCAGGCGCTGCTGCTGGTTCAGGTCTATCTCGCTGAACATCTCGGGCATCAGATCGCGCTTTTCCACGCCCACCCCATGCTCGCCGGTCAACACGCCCCCGACCGCAACGCAGAGCCGCAGGATGTCGGCGCCGAAAGCCTCCGCCTTCTCCAGTTCACCCGGCTTGTTGGCGTCATACATGATCAGCGGATGCAGATTGCCGTCGCCGGCATGGAAGACATTGGCAACGCCCAGGCCATAACGCTTCGACATCTCGGCCATGGTGCGCAGCACTTCGGGCAAACGCCGGCGCGGGATCGTGCCATCCATGCAGTAATAGTCGGGTGAGATGCGGCCGATGGCGGGGAAGGCCGCCTTGCGGCCAGCCCAGAATCGTTCGCGCTCGGCCTCGTCATTGCTGATGCGGCAGGATTGCGCGCCGACGCCATTGGCAATCGCTTCGACGCGGGCGATCAACTCGTCGACCTCCACCGCCGGCCCGTCCAGCTCGACGATCAGCAACGCCTGGGCCTCCAGCGGATACCCCGCATGAACAAAAGCCTCGGCGGCGTGGATCGCAGGCCTGTCCATCATCTCCATGCCGGCGGGGATGATTCCCGCGGCGATGATCCTGGCCACGCAATCGCCGGCGCTTTCATCGCTGGGAAAGCCGATCAGCAGCGCCCGCTGGGTTGCGGGCCGGCGCAGCAGGCGCACCGTCGCTTCGGTGATCACGCCCAGCAGGCCTTCCGATCCCGTGATGACGCCCATCAGATCGAGTCCGCCGGAATCGAGATGCTTGCCGCCGAGGCGCACCACCTCGCCGGTCATCAGCACCATCTCGACGCCCAGTAGATTGTTGCCCGTCATGCCGTATTTCAGGCAATGCACGCCGCCGGAATTCTCCGCCACATTGCCGCCGATGGTGCAGGCGATCTGGCTCGAGGGGTCGGGCGCGTAATAGAACCCGTTCGCCTCCACCGCGCGGGTGATGGCGAGGTTGGTTACGCCGGGCTGCACCACGGCGGCCCGGTTGGCGAAATCGATATCCAGGATACGGTTGAACTTCGCCAGGCCGAGCAAAATGCCATCGGCCAGCGGCAGCGCCCCGCCGGAAAGCGAGGTGCCCGCCCCGCGGGGAACCACCTTCAGCTTGTTCTCATGGCAATAGCGCAAGATCGCCGCAACCTCTGCCGTGGTCGCCGGGAGCGCCACCAGCAGCGGCAACTGCCGATAAGCGGTCAGCCCATCGCTCTCATAGACCCGGCGGGCATCCTCAGCCTCGACGACACTTTCGGCCGGCAGGATTCGCCGCAGTGCGGCGGCGATTTCTGCACGGCGCTCGATGGCGCCCTGGTCGGGTTGCGGCATCTGCATGGATCAATAATGCCGGTGGGCCGCCCCGGGCGCCAGCGCCCCAAACGAAAACCCCGCCAGCGCCCCCAAACAAAGCTGCGCCAGCGCCCCAAACAAAAGCCGCGCCATCAAGGCCCCTCACAAACGAAAACCGCGCCATAAGGCGCGGTTCATGGCTCTCAAGATGCGCGAGCTTAGCCCTGGCGCGCCTTGTAACGGGGGTTGGTCTTGTTGATGACATAGACCCGGCCCTTGCGGCGCACGATGCGGCAATCCTTGTGGCGGGCCTTGGCAGATTTCAGCGAATTGACGACTTTCATGATCCGGTCCTTGGGGCCGGCACATCCGGCCCTTCTGCGAGGCGCGGAACATAGGCATCGGGCGATAGCCTGTCAACCGCCGGATGGCCGCGCCCGAAGGTCGTTCAAACCCTTGGCCCGGAACAGATATCCTTAAGCCAGCGGCAGGCCGGCAGCCTTCAGTTTGGCGCGCAGCAGGGCAGGCTCGCTGAAGTGGTGGGCGCGCATGCCAACGGCCCGTGCCCCTTCGACATTGGCGGCGCTGTCGTCGATGAACAGGCAATCTTCCGCCGCCAGGCCGTGACGCGAGCACAGCAGCTCATAGATCCGCCGGTCCGGCTTCACCACCCCCTCCTCGCCCGAAACGACAATCCCGTGGAAACCGCTCAGGAAGGGAAAGTGCCGGGTCGTCAGCGCGAACTTCTCATGATTGAAATTGGTAATGGCGTAGCAGGGAACGCCCAGCGCCTGCAGCTCTTCCAGGATCGCGACCGAACCCTCCACGGCACCACCCAGGGTCTCGACCCAGCGCTCATCGAAGGCGCGGATAAGATCGGCTTTGTCGGGAAACAGGGCGATGCGCTCGGCCACGCCCTGCGCGAAGGCCTTGCCGCGATCCATCTCCAGATTCCACTCGCCGGCGCAAATGCGGGCCAGAAAGTCATGCCGTTCCGCCTCATCGGCGATCAGCTTGCGATAAAGCAGATGCGGGTCCCAGCGGATCAACACATTGCCGACATCAAAAACCGGGATAGTGCGTGTTGGCCTCACCATTTTCCTCTGCTTTACGATTCCGGGCGGCGAGCCTATCCGCTTTGCGCCGGGCAATGAACGGGCATTTCCGGTTGGCTGCCCGTCTGGGCGGCGGCTGCAAAGCGGGCCTGCCTCGTATATTGTCGCCCTTCAATGAGCCCCGCCCGATGAGTCTTTCCCTCAGCCTCACCCAGCACATCCAGCGCACCTTCACCCTGGCCTTCCCGGTGATGCTGGCCCGTGCCGGGCTGGTGGTGATGATCGCCGTCGACACGATCCTGGTCGGGCGCGCCAGCAGTCATGAGCTCGCCTTCTTCGCCATCAGCGCCGCACCGCAAATCATCATGATCGCGGTCAGCGTCGGCCTGATGGTGGGCACGGTCGTGCTGACCGCCCAGGCCGATGGTGCCGGACGGCAACAGGAATGCGGGCGCTTCTGGCGGCTGGCCATGTTGCTCTCCATCGGCATCGGCCTGTTGTTCTCCGCCATCCTTGTGCGCGGCGATCTGGTGTTGCATGCGCTGGGCGAAGGTGACGACATCGCCGAGGGCGGCGGCAAGGTCATGCAAATGTGGGCCATCGGCATGCCCGCCGCGGTGCTGTATGGCGCGACATCCACCTTTCTTGAAGGCATCTCGCGCCCGCGCGCCGGCATGATCGTTTCGCTCGGCGCCAATCTGGTGAACCTGCCGCTCGCCTGGGCCCTGATCTTCGGGCATCTC
>DASXQK010000110.1:0-7677 GCA_036493015.1 Dongiaceae bacterium
ACGAGACGATATCCTTGGGCTCAACACCCTTGGGGGCGAACCAGAGCGGCGTCTCCAGCCCCCAGCTATCGCCCATCACCGCGCCCTGGCTGATCATGACGTCATAGAGCGACGTGGTCTGCTGCGGGCGGGCCGCCGGCAGTTCCTCATTGGGAAAGCGGATCGAGAAGCGCCGCGAATAATTCTCGCGCACCTTCTCGTTGGTATAGCTGCGGGTCGCCCATTCACCGAAGCGGGCGATGTCCATGGCCCAGACATCGAAGCCCGGATCGCCGTTGACCATCCATTGCGAAAGAGCGAGGCCGACGCCGCCGCCCTGGCTGAACCCGGCCATCACGGCGCAGGCGCACCAGAAATTACGCAGGCCCTGCACCGGCCCGACCAGCGGATTGCCATCGGGCGAGAAGGTGAAGGGCCCATTGATGATGCGCTTGATGCCGGCCTTGGCCATGGCCGGGAAATGCTTGTGGCCTATCTCGAGCGAGGGCGCGATTCGGTCGAGATCGGGCGTGAGCAGTTCGGTGCCGAAATTCCACGGCGTGCTGCGCGGCTGCCAGGGCACGCAGGCCTTTTCATAGGTGCCCAGCACCATGCCGCTGCGCTCCTGGCGCATGTAGATCTCGGCCTTGAAGTCGATGGCGTGGGGCAGCTCATGGCCGTGGGTCTTGTTGAACTCGACGACCTCCGGCATCTCGTCGGTGACGAGATACATGTGCTCCATGGCGAGGACCGGCAGTTCGACGCCGACCATGCGGCCGACCTCGCGTGCCCAGAGCCCGCCGCAATTCACCACATGCTCGGCATGGATGTTGCCCTTGTCGGTGATGACGTCCCAGGTTCCGTCCTTGCGCGGCTTCAGCTCCGTGACCCGGGTTTGCAGATAAATCTCCGCCCCGCCGATCCGAGCCGATTTGGCATAGGCATGGGTCGTGCCCGCGGGATCGAGATTGCCGTCGGCGGCATCCAGCATCGCGCCGACGAAATACTTCTCCTCGATCAGCGGCAGCAGCTTCTTGGCTTCCTTGGCCGTCAGCAGTTCCGTCTCCAGCCCCAGATAACGCGCGCGGCCATGGGCCATCTTCAGCCATTCCATGCGGGCCGGCGTATCGGCCAGCAACAAGCCGCCGGAGCGATGCAGGCCGCAGGACTGGCCCGAGATCTTCTCCAGCTCGTCATAGAGGCCGATGGTATAGCCCTGCAGCTTGGCGACGTTCGGATCGCCGTTCAGGGTGTGAAAGCCGCCGGCCGCATGCCAGGTCGAGCCGGAGGTCAGCTGGTCGCGCTCGATCAGCACGACATCTTTCCAGCCGGCTTTGGTCAGGTGATAGAGCACGCTGCAGCCGACGACGCCGCCGCCGATGACGGCGACCCTGGTATGCGATTTCATGACGATGTCTTTCCTGCTCGAAATCCTGCCGATTTGCCGGCGCCTGTGTCGCCCCGAAAGTCGACGATATAAAAGAGGGCGCCAGGTCAGCCGTCAACGCGAGGCGCGACCCTATCTCGCCGAATGGCCGAATTCCGCCGCTTTCCATCGCGAAATAACCGTGCGACCCGCGCGCCGCGGCGGAGAATCGACGCAGAAAAAACTCATACATTCAACGATTGAATCGTCGCCCTCAAACTGGCGCAAATCACAACTATCGATATTATGCGCCTGAGGCCTGTTGGTCCTGTGCGAGGGGGATTAAGTGACAATTCGATTGTTGAGATGCGCCATCCTTGCCGCTCTGGCGATTGGCGCGGGCATGTTTGCAAGGCAGGCCTTTGCCGGCGAGATGAAAGAGGTTTCCTGCAGCACCATCGCGCTGAAATACAGCGGCGAAGCCCGGGAGACGAAGTGCCTCTACTACGACGACGTGGGAAACCAGACAGAGGCCGTCGTACAGCGCATCATCGTCAAATTCGACACAAGCGAGATGATCGTCAGCCATCCGGCCGGCAAGTTCCGCACATATCTTCCGATCCAGCCGCTGCGCAGCACCGTCAATGGGCATTATTTCAGCGATACGGACAATTGGCAGCCGGAGACGAAATTTGCCGGGTTCGATATCGCCGCTTTCAACGGCTATGAGAGCAGCGGCAGCCAGCCCGTCCTCTGTGCGGCCTTCGCGCGCTACAGCGGCAATCCGGGCAATTACGAATTCGATGCCGGGGTCGGTTACCGGAACCTGGCGGAAGGAATCTATTGCGCCTTCTCCGGCCAGGCCGCGCTGCTCAATCCCATCGGCAATTTCTACCGGGTGGTCGAGGACGCGCTGAGCAAGACGCAGTTCCCACCCGATCAATAGCGGACCCATGAGGCGGCGCTCGATCTTCCTGCTGCTTACCCTGCTGCTCGCCCAGTTCCTGGCAGGCGCTTCGGCCGTCGAGGCTGGCGACGGCATCAAGGCTAGACTTTATTCGGCGAACGCGTCGGAAGAGGTCAGCGGAACGCTCACGCTGGACAGTTACAACCTGGCCGGTCACTTAACCGGCGGCGGGATCGACGTGACGGTGTCGGGCGTGGTCAAAAGCAATTACGTGGATGTCGAGGTGACTGGCCATATCGTGCTTAATTGCAGCCTCAATCGTCAGTCGATGAGCGGCACTGCCGACAACGCTGGGCAAGGCACATCAGTCACAATGCTATTGCATTGCCAAAAGTCAGGCGGGTACGGGGGCGGCGGACTGGATTATTTGTTCCGCCTCGACCTCGCCTTGCCCTCCTCGCATTTGCAGATTCCAGCCGATCCCGGCGAGAACGCCGATAGCGGCGCCAAACCGTCAGGCAAGATTCAGGGAAACCCGGCCTAGCGCGCCAAAATCGGCGAGGATCTTGTCGCCGGGCGCCACATCGAGCGGCTTGATGCAGGTGCCGGTGGTGATGACATCGCCGGCCTTGAGGCCAATGCCGCGCCTGGCCCGGTCGTTCGCCAGCCAGGTGAGCGCGATGCGCGGATCGCCCAGCACTGCCGCCCCGCTGCCCTCGGCGGCGACCTTACCGTTCTTCAGCACACGCACGGGATGGCGTGGCAAATCCCCATCCCTCCAGCCGGCGACCTTCGCACCCAGGACGAACCAGGAGGCATAGGCATCGTCGGCGGCAATCTGTCCGGGACCGGCCTCGGCAAATCGCTCGAATCGGCCATCCGGCACTTCGATGGCGACATGCATGTCGGCAATGGCGTCGCAGACTTCCGTTTGGCTATAGGCGCTTCCGCGCGGATCGAGATTGCCACCCATGCGGAAGGCGAATTCGGCTTCCATCACCCGCATCAACAGCGACAGTGCGGGAATCATCGCGCCATCCGGCAGGATGAAATCAGCGAACAACCGCCCGCCGATGGGCTCACTGACGCCGATATGGCGCTGGCCGGCCTCACTGGTCGCCGCGATCTTCCAGCCCGCGACCGTCTGGCCGCAGGAGGCAGCCATGGCGTCCTGCACGGCATAGCCTTCATCGAGAGTGGCGGGCCGGCAATCCTCGGGAAGGCTCTGCAATCGCTGGCAATCGAGCCGCGCGCGCCACAGTATGCCGGCAGCCTTGCGGATCGCAGCCTTGCTCATCGCCATGAAAGCCCCCGTCTTCGCATCGCCCTCTGTTCGCCGATCATATTGCCGTTTGCCCAAAGGAAAATAAGATTAACCCATGCGCCTGGCCCGGATCTTCCTTGCAGTGACGGTGGCGATGGCGGTGGCGGGCATGACCACGAACGCGGCACATGCCGGCGGGCCCGACCTTGCCAAACAGGGCCTCGCCGCTCAGCAGCAGGGCGACTGGCCGACAGCCATCGACTTCTATTCCCAGGCGCTCGCCGCGGGTGATCTCACCACGAAAGGCAAGGCCCAAGTCCTGGGGTTGCGGGCGAATGCCTATGGTGCCACCGGCGCCTTCGACAAGGCGCTGGCCGATTTCGCCGCGGCCATGGACGTAGTCCCCGGACAGCCCACGCCCTATGTCGGGCGCAGCATCGTCTATCGCCAGATGGGCGACTATGTCCATGCGATCGAGGATGCCGGTACTGCGCTCGATCATTCACCGGGCTATGCGCTGGCCTATACCAACCGAGGGCTTGCCAATTTCTATGCCGGGAATTTTGCCGCCGCGGCCGAGGACTTTACCCACTCGCAGAAAGACGACCCCACCGAGCCCGACTTCGTTCTGTGGCTGCACCTCTCCCGCGCGCGCGCAGGTCAACAGGATGCAGCCGAGCTGGCGGCAAATGCGGCCAGAATCAATCCCTCGATTTGGTCAGGCCCCGCCGTCTATTTCTTTCTCGGTAAAGTGAGCGCACAGGATCTACCGATCCTGGCCGGATCGCAAAATCTCGTGATCGAAATGCAGCAGACTTGTGAAGCCTATTTCTATCTGGGCGAGGCAGACCTGCTTGCCGGCAGCAAGAACGATGCGCGTTACAATTTCCTCGCCGCGCTGAAGGGCTGCGAGAGATACAAAACGAATTATGCCTGGTTCAGCAATGCCTATGGTGCGGCACTGACGGAGCTGAAGCGTCTGGGCTCCTGACGCCGGCCCTAATGCACCGCCGCATACATGATTTTCTCCTCCGTCGCTTCGGCCGGCGAGAACTCCTCGACGATGCGGCCCTGACGGCAGACTAGGATGCGATCCGAGAGGTTCATGACTTCCGGCAGATATGACGAGATCACCACGATCGCCAGGCCCTCATCGGCCAGCCGGTTGATCACCTGATGGATCTCAGCGATGGCGCCCACATCGACTCCGCGGGTGGGCTCGTCGAAGATGATGATGCTGGGCTGCTGGACCAAGCCCTTGCCGATGACCACCTTTTGCTGGTTGCCGCCGGAGAGTTCCACCACCTTGGCATCGTTATTGATCGTCTTGATGTTGAGGGTCTTGTTCCAGCTTTCGGCCAGAGCGCGCATTTCGCGGAAGCTGATGAATGTCGATTTTTCAAGCCCGGCCGCCAGTACGCCGGAATACAGATTCTCCGCAATCGACATGGTCTCGTAAAAGCCCTCGGTCTTGCGATCCTCGGTCACATAGACGATGCCGTCGCGCACGGCAGGTCCCGGCACGATGTAACGCACGGGCCGGCCGTTCAACTCGATCTCGCCGCCGCCGTTGAAATCGCGCTTGAAGATGCCGGCGATGACCTTGGCAGTCTCCGTGCGGCCGGAGCCGATAAGGCCGAAAATGCCGGTGATCTGGCCGGCATAGACGGAAAAGGAGTTATTGCGCACCACGCTGCCCATGGAGATGTCCTGGACGCTCAGCACCCTCGCCTTGGGCGGACGCACCGTACCCGCAACGCGCGTACGGTACAGCTCGTCGGAGAGGGTGCGGCCGACCATGGAACGGATGATGCGCGGCCGGTCGAAGCTCGCGGCCGCATCGGTCACCACATGCTCGCCATCGCGCAGGATGGTAATGCGGTCGGCGAGGATCAGCGCCTCCTCCACCGCATGCGAGATAAAGACGATGGAAACGCCGCTTTGTTTCAATCGGCGGATGAGCGCGAAGAAATGCCGCTTTTCCTCCGGCGTCAGCGCCGCCGTCGGCTCATCGAAGATGATAACCCGCGCGTTCAGGCGCACGGCCCGGGCGATCTCCACCATCTGGCGCTTGGCAGCACCCAATGTCGCGACGATGGCCGTGGGATCGACCGGGAAGTTCAGGGATTGCAGGAACTGCTGGGCCGAGATGTAGATGCCGCGCAGCCGGTTCAGGAACTTCTCGTTACCGAGATACAGATTCTGGGCCACGGTCATGGAGGGCACCAGGCTCGTCTCCTGGAATACCATGGCGATGCCCTGGCCCAATGCTTCGGCCGGGTTGGCGAATTTCACCGGCTTGCCGTCATAGAGCATGGTGCCGCTGGTCGGATTCACCACGCCCGCCATGATCTTGGTCAGCGTCGATTTGCCGGCGCCGTTCTCGCCCAGCAAGGCGTGGATCTCGCCCTGCTGGAGATCGAAATCGATTTCCTTCACCGCCACCGCGCCGCGATAGATCTTGGTGACCTTCTGCATCTCGATGAGGGCCGCCATGGCTACCCCACTTTCTTCGCCAGATCGAGAATGGCATCGCCGCCTCGCGCTGCGGCGTAGACATGCGCTCCCGCCTCGATGGCGCTTGTCACGCCATGGCGGGTGCCATTGGCGCGGCTGTGATAGCTCGCAGCCGGCTGCATCTCGCCATCCAGCCGCACCAGCAGCCCATAGGAGCGGCTCGGCGCCCAGGCCTTGCTGATTCCCATGGTGGTGACGCCGCCGCATTGCAGGGGCTCCAGGAAACTTCGATGGCTGGCAAGCGCGGGCGCGATCCAGAATTCCGGCGCCACATCCTGAAGCATGGCGCGGCGATAAACGTCTTCCTGCAGAACGAATTCGATCAGCCGGTTGCGCGGCGCGAACAGGCAGAGCCAGGCCCCGCCATCGCTCGCCGGCGACAGGCGCGAAGGATAGGCGGGCAGATTGGCGAGGATCGTTCGGGGCCGCGAAGGCCGCTCGGCCGATAGCGCGATCAGCCGGTATTTCCAGCTTTCGGCGACGACCAGCTCGTTGCTGCGCGCCGCAATGCCCTGGGGGAATGCAAGCCCCGAGGCCAGGCAAGTTTGCCGCCCTGTCTTGAGATCAATGCGCCAGAGCGAACCGCTGGATCCTCGATCCATCAGATCGCGGGCCCAGCCGGATGGCGCAACACGGGTAGAGCCCTGGCAGACGATCAGCGTGTCCCGGTCCAGGAACAGCAACGCCGTTGGGCATTTGAGGGATCGCGGACCGATACCGGTCAGGCTCGTTTCCGCGCCTTCGGCGTCCCAGATTTTGATTTCGCCATTGTCCAGCCCCACGGCGGAACCACCGCCCGGGCGCTCTGCCAGGCAGGCCACCGGCACGGGAAATTCGACCAACTTTTCCGGCGCTGAAATGCCCCCGGCCATATCGAAAGCCAGAACCTTGTTGCCGCTGGAGAAGACCAGCCGGTCGTCGATCCAGGCAAGATTGTCCGGTCCGTCAGCCTGCAGCAGCACCGGCGCCTCATCCAGCGCCGTATTGGGCCGCAATGCCCCATCCATGGGCGGAATCGTGATCGCCTTGCCGCGGAAGATATCGAGGGCGCGCTGCAGCATCAGCCGACCGCCTTCCAATAGGCGCCGGTACTCGTCCAGGCGGGATCGACTCCCGTAAGTTTGTAACGGCCGACGCGGTTGTTCAGGATGCCGCCGATATAGAGATAGCCCTTATGCTCGCGCATCGATGTAACCATCGGATGCGATTGGCCCGACAGGTCGCCCAGCGTCTCGATGATCTTGCCGCTTTCGTCGAATTTCACCACGCCGCCGGTATTGATGTTGGGAAACAGCCACTCATCCTGGGGCAGGCGCCGGGTCATGCGCTTGCGCATGCCTGGGTGGCGCAGTGCCAGATCGAAGCTGGGCGTGCGCATGCCGAGCCAGGCCATCCAGTAGGTGCCGTCGGAAGCGCGGTTGATATTGTCGGGATATCCGGGCATGTCCTTGATGACGCACTCGACCTTTCCCGCCTTGGGTCCGGCGAACCAATACCGATGCACGCGGCAGGCCCAGGATTCCGCCATGAACAGCGATTGCCCGTCATGGGCCATGCAGACGCCGTTGGAATAGCGGTAGCGGTCGAGGATGGTCGTCGTCTTGCCGTTACGCGGGTCGTAGCAGAGCAGCCGGCCTGTCGGCC